>DATCFJ010000715.1:0-5086 GCA_036509605.1 Polyangiaceae bacterium
GCACGAACGCGCTCGGGGGTCTAACTCGAGGTGAAGGCAAAGCCAAACCTCTCAGCAGCGCGCCGAGCAAGAAGGTCGTCGCTTTTCGCAGCGCGGCTTGGGGCGCCACCTTCGGAGCAACAACGCTCCCTCCTGTGTGCCGCACTGTTTGCGCTGTCCGGTTGCACGGGCGTGATTGGCGGGCCCGCTGGCACCGGCTCGAGTGGAAACGCCGGCCCGGCTCCGGTGGGCATCGGGAATGAAGCAGGCAGCACGAGCAGCGGAGGCAGCACGAGCAGCGGGGGCGGCGCGAGCAGCGGGGGCGGTCAAGCGACCGACAACGGTTTGGACTCGCCGACCCATTTCGCATGCGACGAAAAACAGAAACCCGCCATCGAGCAACTGCGTGCGCTGACTACGCTTCAATACACGAACACGCTCACTGACCTGGCGAGCGCCGCCCTCGGTGACCCCAGCGCGGGGCAGAAGCTGCTCGGCGAGATCTCCACTGCGCTGGCAGCGCTCCCCCCGAACGTGCCGATCGTGCCGCAAAACAGCGTGGCGTTCGCGGCCGCGTTTCCCGACGGCGGCTGGCTGCGCGCGGATCAAGACATTCAGTTTGGCCGCGTGCAGGCGTTTTACAACATCGGCGAGCAGTTCGGAAAGGCGCTCACTTCGCCAACGCGGCTTGGCCAAGTCGTCGGCAGCTGCGCAACGGATACCGACTCTACTAACGATGCCAGTTGCCTGAAGTCATTCATTCAGAATTTCGGAGCGCGCGCGCTTCGTCGGCCCATGACCGACTCTGACGTGAGCTTCTACTCCGGGGTCTACGGCTCCAATACGATGGCCGACCCGGCTGCGTATGCCGACGTGATCGCGGCCATGCTGAGCGCGCCGGAGCTCCTGTATTTCGTCGAGCACGGGGACGCCGCAGTGGCGAGCTTGCCCGGCGTGTACGCGCTCAGCGCGTTCGAGCTCGCCTCGCGGCTCTCGTACCAAGCGTGGGACGCCGCGCCCGATACTGCGCTGCTCGCTGCTGCGGCGGACGGCAGCTTGCTCGATCCGGCAGTCTACCAAAAGCAGGTGGACCGCCTGTACGCGGATCCGAAAGCAGAAGCCGCGCTCCACCGCTTCTTCGCGGACTACATCGAAGTGGAGAGCAGCGGTGGCCCGCGTGGCACCGGGGGGTTGAACTATCACAAGCTGTCGCTTCGCGATTCGGACCCGTTGTTCAAAGCCTACGCGGGCTCGGATCTACCAGCAGATTCGCTCGCTCAGCACCTGACCGACGACGCGACCGCCATGCTCGACTACTACACCTGGACCGCACCGGGCACGATGCACGACCTGCTGACGAGCGAGCTGTCCTTCGCTCAAGCCGACGACGTCGCCAAGATTTACGGCGTACCGGCCTGGGACGGACACTCGAGCCCGCCCGCGTTCCCCGCGGGGCAACGCCCCGGCCTGTTCACGCGCGCGTTGTTCTTGGCCGCAGGCGCGGACACCTCGCCCATTCTCAAAGGCATTTACCTGCGTCGCTACGTGCTGTGTGACACGATCGGCCCACCGCCGCCGGCCGCCGCCAATGCCATGGTGCCCATCACCACGGCGCAAACCACGCGCCAGGCGACCGAGACGCTGACCAGTGTGTCGCCGTGTAGCGCGTGCCACACCAGCTTCATCAATCCGCTCGGCTTCGCGACGGAGAACTTCGACGGGCTCGGTCGGTTCCGTACCGAACAAACGCTGTATGCGGCCGATGGCACGGTCGCCGCAAAATTGCCGATCGATACTGCCGTCACGCCGCACGTCGGCATGGGCGACAGCACGACCATGGTCAAGGGCCCCGCCGAGCTCATGAGCGAAATCGAGGCCAGCAATAAACCCGGCGCGTGCCTCGTGCGCAATTACTTCCGCTACACCTTCGGGCGCTTCGAGGACCTGAGCGCGGACGGCTGCACGCTCGAGGCCGTCCGAAAAACCATGGATAGCGGCGGACACCTGGTTGATCTGTGGAAGGCTGTCGTCACGACGCCCGCCTTCAAGCAACGCACGTTCGAATAGAGGACAGACAGCTCATGTCACAGAGACCCAAGAAGCTCGGTCGTCGGCATTTCCTCACGGGCCTAGGCGGCTTCGCCCTGGCCATCCCATTCCTGCCCTCGCTCGAGAAGCAAGCCAGCGGCGCCTCGGCTGCTGCGCGGCCCAATTTCTTCTACCTGGGCAGTGACCACGGTGGCTGCTGGGACGACAACTTCTTTCCCACGAGCGCCATGCCGAACAGCGTACAAGCGGCGTCGGGTCACACCGTCACATCCGGCCCGCTCTCGGCCCCAGTGAGCGGCGGCACCGCCCGCATGTCTGCGGTGCTGAACGCGAGCTCGGCCGCGCTGAGCAGCGCGCTCGTTGCCAAAATGAACGTGCTGCGCGGGCTGGACGTGCCTTGGTACATCGCGCACAACACGGGCCTTCACCTGGGCAATTTCGCGCGCAACGACGGCAATGGCGGCGACAACCTGGTCGTGGCGGCCATGGGCATGCGGCCGACAATCGACCAACTCATGGCCAACTCCTCGTCGTTCTACACTTCGACCGACACCGCCACGACCAAGCTGAAGGCCATGATCATGAACTCCGGGCGGCAGCTTTCGTGGTCGTTCGCGGTCCCAACGCAGGGCGTGCAAAGTGCCGTGCAAAGCGTGCAGGGCGTAAACAGCTCGCTGCAGTTGTTCAACAGCATCTTCGGCGGCGATCCGCCGGCGGGGCCAGCGCCGCGTAAGCCCGTGGTGGACAAGATCCTCGCCAATTACAAATCGCTGCGCCAGGGCAATACTCGGCTGTCTGCGGCCGACAAAGCTCGGCTTGATACCCACATTGCCATGCTCGCCCAGCTGCAGTCTTCGCTCAACGCGCGCGTGTCGTGCACGCGGCCGTCAACGCCCACCGAAGATACGAACAGCCACCGAAGCGGCAGCAAATCCGACACGGCCAAGTACGGACAGCTGTGGATGGACGTGGTAGCCGCGGCCTTTGCCTGTGGCGCGAGCCGCATCGGCGTACTCGGCTTCGGCGACACCGCTGGCTTCTCCGACTACAGCGGCACGGACTGGCACCACGACGTCGCGCATCAGTGGTATCAAGATCCGCCGCAAGGGTTTCTGGTGCAATCGTATCAGGGCTTGTTCGAACAAGTGTTCGTGTACTTGGCCGCCAAGCTCGAGCAACTCGACGCGGGCAATGGTCAAACGGTGCTCGACAATTCTCTACTCGTCTGGTCGCAGGAATCCGGCATGGAAACGCACGGTTCGTACGGCGTGCCCGTCGTGACTTTCGGCGGCGCGGCCGGCTCCATGAATAGCGGTCTCTACTGTGATTACCGACAAAACGGTCAGAGCGGGGCGGTCATGAGTTTGGCGCAAGCGGCTGGTGGCATGGGCTCAGCCAAGATGAGCAGCTACGTCACCTACCCGGGTATGCTGTACGAGCAGTGGCTCGCCAGCGCCATCCAGCTCATGGGCGTGCCAAAGAGTGAGTTCGAGCTCTGGAAAGACAGCAGCGGCAACCTCGAGCACGGCGTCGGTACGCCGTACTTGGGCGCCGACAAGCCGTACGCCGCGCATTACGGCAGCCTCGCTTCGTCGTACTTCCAGAACGCGAGCAACCTGCTGCCCTTCTTAGCGAAAGCCTAAGCGCGGCGTGCGCAAAGCTTCACGTGCGGCACGTGCTTGCCAAACTCGCGCAGCCTATTTCAGCACGTAGCCGACAGCCGCGGCGTACAGGCCGAATTCGTCGCTCTTGGTGCGCACGGTGAAGGCCTTACCGTCGCTCGAAGTGGAGACACCGGTTTGCTGCGCGCCGACCCAGAGTCCGTTATTGACCACGATCCCGAAGAAGCCAGCGTCGGTGTTGGTCGTGCTCCAGCTGAGGCCGTCCGAGCTCGCGTAAAGCTGCTTTGAATATTGCGTGGCGCTCGCGTGCAGGTGCTTGCCGTCGGGCTCGACGAACAAGCTTCCGAACCGGAATGAGCCGTCGGTCGCGCTTTGCCAGGTGACCCCGTCGGCGCTGACCGCGCGCTCGCCGGAGTCGGTGACGCCGATGAACACGCCGTTGCCGAACGCGAAATCACTGACGGTTTGGCTCAGTCCCGCGATTTTTCCGACGCTCCACGTGCTGCCGTCGAAGACGCGCGTGACGTTGTTGTCGCCCGCGAAGATCAGCTTACCGTTGCCGAACGCCGTGCCTTTGCCGTGGCCCGAGAAGCTTGCATCGATGCTCGTGCCCTTGATCTTGCCCTGGGTGTCGGCCCAGCTTGTCCATGTGGCGCCGTCGGACGAGGTCCACGTGCCGCCGTTTCCGGTGATGCCGAACAGACCCAAGCCAAAGCTGCCGCCGCGGCCAAAGCCAACCCGCGTTTGATGGATCGCGATGCTCGAGGGCAAGCCGGTGGCCGTGTTTTCTATGTGCATCCAGGTCACGCCGTCGACCGAGCGGAACACGCCGCCGTCGCCCGACGCGACAATGACGCCATTTTGAATCACTACGCTCGACAACTGATATTCCCCCGCGCGCGCCGCGACCAATTGCGAAGCGTCCGTGTTTTCGACGTCATTGGTCCACGTGCTGCCATCGAGAGACAATGCGCGCCGCAAATTGTCGCCGACGCTCGCGTACACGACCTTGGCGCACTTCTGGACCAGCCCAGCGTCGCTCGAGTCGAAGGGCGCTGCGCTGGGGCAGGGCAGCCCGCTCGCGCCCGCGGAGCCTGAAGTGCCCGCGACGCCGACGGGCGAGCCGTCTGCGCCGCTCGAGCCAAGGCCGCCTGTTCCGCCAAGGCCGCCTGCTCCGCCAACGCCCGTGCCCGCGCTCGCACCGGGACCGCCCGCGCTCGAGCTTACGCCGCCGCTTCCGCTCGAACCTGCGCCGCTCTGACCATTATTCCCGCTCGAGCCCAGCCGAGTCGAACCAGCGGCGCCAGCAGCTTCGAAGCCCGCTTGCCCCCCTGCGCCGAGGTTGCTCGGGCTCGAGCAAGCCGCAAAGCTAATGAGGAGCCCGACACAAAACACGGCGCACAGCGCCCCGTTCAAGGCACACCCTGCAACATGGA
>DATCFJ010000716.1:0-3868 GCA_036509605.1 Polyangiaceae bacterium
TATGGTCCGAGAGATGGTCGGGCAGGTCGTCGAGCAAGCGGCCGATGGCGTCCAGCTGCCGCTCTAGGTGTGCGCGGTAGCGCCCGACCCACGCGGCCACTTCAGTGAGCGGCTTCGGCTCCAACCGGTAATGGCGAAAACGGCCCTCGCTGCGTTCGGAAACCAGGCCCGCGCTCTTCAGGATCGCGAGCTGCTGACTGACCGCGGACTGCGTGATGTTCAAGGACGCCACGAGCTGTGAAACGTTGCTCTCGCCTAGCGACAGCACGTCCAACAATGCGCGGCGCGTGGGGCTAGCAATGACCTGAAATACGCTGTCATCGCTGGCGACCCGAGACATGAGCGCCATAATAGTAGCGAATGCTCATCGACATACGCGAGGGTGTTGATCGGCACGAACAAGAACGCGAGCCCAAAGGCTTGGTACACCCGCAGCAACATGGTGTGCTTGAAATCAATACCCAAAAACAATTTGTGGGACATATAGAACAAGGACGCAGAAAGCGCGACGAAGCCGAAGGCGATCATCTCAATATTGGGCCTATTCGGGGATGCGGAAGGGAATCATTCGAGGCCGTTCGGCGTCTGCTTTAAGGTACCTGGCCTCCCCGACCGCGAGGTCGCGGGTGCGCTCAAGCAGCCCTGGGATCCCGTGATCAAGAAGCAAGTGAATAGAAACCTGCGCGGCCTAATCGCCAGCGCCGCCGTTGCCGCTCTGGCGCCCTTCCTGGGGCTCGGCCTCACGCTAGTGTCTCTGCTCCGTTCGTTTCGTCACACGGCCGTGGTCGACCCCTCCGAAAAGGCCCGTGTCCTCGCGGCCGGCATCTCGAGTTCCATGACTGCGACCGCCGTCGGCATCGCGGTCTCTGGCCTCGCATTCGTGACGATGATTGTGTTCGCCGTGCGCCTCTATCGCGACTCGAAGCGCGGGGGTTCGGCGCGCTAAGGCAGCGTGTCAGCCGCAGTGACGATGATTCGTTGATCGGCAGGGTGCCGCGCTGGGAGCGGGAGTTGGCACTGGGCGAATGGTCACCGATCGCGGCACTCGGCGGCGAAGCCTTCGGCGTCAAGGTCAGAGTGAGGCCCAGAGGCAGGGCACCGAGCCGCCCAAACGTGGCTCCCAGAACAAGAGCGCGGCGTCCGTTGCCGCACGTGCGATCCGCACACAAGACATCAGAAACCTGTCCGCGCGAGTCGGACTGTGGTAGGTCAGGAACGCTTTTTGGTTTGGGGAGTCGCATGCACCATCGTCGTCGGGTTTACTGGGAGCTGCTCAGCGTGGCTTCGGTCAGCGGCGCCACGGTGACGTTCGTTTCAGTGAAAACACGCCACTACGGCGATCCCGCGAACAGCGACTCCAACTTGGGCTCAGGCGTTGATCAGCAAAAGGTGGCACTGATTCGCGTGCCCCATTTCGGCGCGCTCACCGTGCCTGAGGGCGTAACGTTGACGACCTCAGCCTGGGATGGCACAGCGGGCGGCGTCGTGGCATTGCGCGCCGCATCGCTCGACGTCGAAGGCACGATCACGGCCGGAAACATCGGTTATCGCGCCGGGCACTGGAGCGAAGACGACGCGGGCTGTACGGACAGCGTCGTCACGCAAGCAGGCGAATCCATCACAGGTCTAGGCTCCGCGAGCACACTCCATAACGCCGGAGCGCCCGGCGGGCTCGGCGCGCTGACCGGCGTCTCGTTCATCAGCCAAAGCCCGCTCAATCCGTCCGCAGGGCACGCCTTACCGGGACAGCCAGGCCTCAACGGCAACGGCCGCACGCTGGGCGAACCGGGCGCCGCGTACGGCAGCGGGGACGGCTCGCTCCTCACCATGGGCTCGGGGTCCAGTGGCAACGTTACTTGTGAAAACGGCTTCGTCGGTCCCGCCTTATCGGGCTCGCACGGGGACCCCGCGGGCGGCATCGTGCTGCTCCTCACGGATGAGCTCCACGTCGGCTCCACCGGAAAAATCAGCGCAACGCCCCACGACGAGCAACGCGACATCTCTGGTTCCGGAGGCACCGTGTTCATCCGCGGCAGCTCGCTCACGCTCGGCGCCGCGCAAGTCACGGCGCAAGGCGCGGTCGCGCACGGAATCAACGGCGCAACCCTCGGCCTCAGCAATCAATCGAGCCCCGGCTACGTGATCCTCGACACCGGCGGAACCGTCAACGGCACCTCCGACCCGGCTGCGAGCGTCGTCTCGAATCCGATGGCTCTGTAGGCCTGGCTGGCTCGTCGCCCGTGAGCTCGCGTCGGGCTCCATGTGGGCCGTTCTGGCGGCACAAGCGCCGGTCCGCTCTCGATCACGGGCGTGCGCCCCGCTGGGCCTTGCTCGATTTCTGTAGCATTGCCGGCGGGCGTTCAGTGTATCGTCGGGCAAAGCTTGCCATGACGAAATCCACGCCCGCCACTCAGACCCAACAGGTCTGGTTCCTCACCGGGAGCCAAGAGCTGTACGGACCTCAAACCCTCGCCCAAGTCGCCGAGCAATCGCAAAGTATCGCGGCGGAGCTCGCCGCTCGTGGACACTTACACGCTGAGGTCGTTTGGAAGCCGGTACTCACCAACGCATCCGCCATCCGCGCCTGCTTGGACGACGCCAACCGCGAGCCCGCATGTATCGGCGTCATTGCCTGGATGCATACGTTCTCCCCGGCCAAGATGTGGATCAGCGGCCTGGATCTGCTGCGTAAGCCGCTGCTCCACCTTCACACACAAGTGAATCAATCCCTGCCGTGGTCCAGCATCGACATGGATTTCATGAATCTGAACCAGGCCGCGCATGGCGACCGAGAATTCGGCTTCGTTCAGACTCGGCTCGGCGTCGCGCGCAAGACCGTGGCTGGCCACGTCAGCGATCCCGGAGTGGTGGCTCGCATCGCTCACTGGGTCCGCGCGGCGATGGGCCACGCACGCTTGCGCACCCTGCGCATGGCGCGTTTCGGCGACAACATGCGAGACGTGGCGGTGACCGAGGGTGACAAGGTAGAGGCCGAACTACGCTTCGGTGTTTCGGTGAACACGTACGGTGTGAACGATCTCGTGGCCAAGGTGGACGCGGTCGCAGACGACCGAGTGAATGCAGTAGCCAAGGAGTACGCGGAGCTCTATCGGCTCGCGCCCGAGCTCGCCAAGGGCGGCGCAAAACACGAAGATTTACGCTACGCGGCTCGCATCGAGGTGGGACTGCGCGACTTCCTCACTGAAGGCGGGTTCGGAGCGTTCACGACGAACTTCGAGGATCTCGGCGGGCTGCGCCAGCTGCCGGGGATCGCCGTGCAGCGGCTGATGGCTGACGGCTATGGATTCGGGGGCGAGGGCGACTGGAAGACGTCGACCCTGCTGGCAACCTTGAAGGCGGCCGGGGCGGGCTCGGGGCTCGGCACGTCGTTCATGGAGGACTACACGTATCACTTCGGTCCCGGCGAGCCCAAGATCCTCGGCGCCCATATGCTCGAGGTCTGCCCGAGCATCGCGGCGGCTCAGCCTTCGTGCGAGATCCACCCGCTCGGTATCGGCGGCCGCGGCGACCCAGTGCGCTTGGTGTTCGATGCCCTTCCTGGCCCGGCCGTCGTCATCGGGATGTGCGACCTGGGCGATCGCTTTCGGCTGGTGGCCAACGAGATTGACGTCGTGCTCCCCGACGAGCCGTTGCCCCGGTTGCCGGTCGCGCGCGCGGTTTGGAAGCCGCGCCCCAGCCTTTCCACGTCCGCCGAATCTTGGTTGGAGGCCGGAGGCCCGCACCACACCGTGCTGAGTCAAGCCGTCGACGCGGAAACCTTACGCGACTTGGCCGCAATGCTGCGCACCGAATTGGTGGTCATCGACGCCGAGACGAAAACGGCATCGTTCATGGACCGCTTGCGCTG
>DATCFJ010000717.1:0-4633 GCA_036509605.1 Polyangiaceae bacterium
TGATGCCGGCCAGCTGTGGGCCGATATGGGCTTGGATCGGCCGCTCGTGGGCGTAGGTCATGCTGGGCGCCATTGCCATCCAGACCGCGAATGCGGTGCCTGCGGCGACACCCGCTGCAGCCCGCACGTAAGACCAAGCGCCCACCTCTCCGAAGCTCAACTCGGGAAACAGAGAAGTGATAGTTCCGGTCATTAGGATCAATAACCCAACCCAGATCCACGACACGAGCGGGTTCACGTGGAACTGAAACGTGGCGCGTTTGCTCTGCGGGTCGATCTGCCCGACCACCGTGTACAAGTCCTCCCGCAATGAGCGCATCATGCTCACTTCCGTCGTCGGGCCATCCGGGTTGGACTGATAGATGAACTTTGCCGGGTGCACGTAGCCCAGTTCTTTGCCGGCGCGCACGACCTTCAGATCGGCGAAAATCATCATCTTCTCGATGTCCGCTTGCTCTTCGGGGCTGCACTTCGGGTTGCCCGGGCAGCGGCGCGAGCCTTCGTACGTCAGGTCGTATTGCCCGATGTGAGAGTGATCGCCGGGCATCATCGCGGTCTCGCGATCGATGTTCCAAGCGGTGCCAGTGAAGCCCACGAACATCGAAACAATGCCCAAATGCACGATGTAACCGCCGTAACGACGACGGTTTTTCTCGACCAGCCGGAACAAGGCGACGAGCACTGACTCGGGCTCCTCGCGCTTGTCTGCAGCGGCACGGCGTGCGTTCACACCGCGCACGAACTCTTGCACGATCACGGCGACGTTGAAGGCGCTGAGCGCGATCGTGATTGCGGGCAAGGTCGAGCCGACCTTCTGGATCACGAGCCCGACTAAACCGGGGTAGAAGGCGTCACGCGCGACCAAGGGCGGGTAACCGAGCGAAGCGCCGAAGGTGGCGTGGAGCACGATCATGACGGCCATGGCGATCAGAGGTGCGCGAAACGCCTTCTTGATCGAGGCGCCGCTCGTCTTCCGCCAACCAAACAGCGGCGCCATGCCCATCAACGCGAAGATGATCAAACCGATGGGCCCCATCCAACGGTTGAAATGCGGCGGTCCGACGGTCGCGCTCTCGCCCCAAAGCTCGCTGATCTTCGGGTACATCGTGGACACCAGGATGAAGGTCATGCCGCCGAGCAGTGCCCAGTTATTGGCCACGAACATGGCCTCACGGCTGGCCACGGCCTCGATCTGACCTTTGCTCTTCAGCTCGGGCAGGCGCCACACCATCAAGCCCAAGCTCGTGCCCAGGATGACACCCATGAAGTACACGAAGTACGTGCCAATGCTGCTCTGAGCGAAGGCATGCACGCTGGTGATGATGCCGGCGCGCGTCAGGAACGTGCCGAAGATGGTCAAAAAGAACGTGAGGCAGATCAAGAACACATTCCAGACCCGGAGCATGGGTCTGCGCTCTTGGATCATCGTCGAGTGTACGTAGGCCGATGCCGTGAACCAAGGCAGGCAGGCCGCGTTTTCAACCGGATCCCAGGCCCAGAAGCCACCCCAGCCGAGCTCCTCGTAAGCCCACATCATGCCCAGGATGTTGCCGATGGACAGAAACAGGAACGCGAACAGCATCCACTTTCGGACTGCCACCACCCACTCATTGTCGAGTCGGCGCGTGACGAGCGCCGAGACGCAAAACGCAAAGGGCACGGAACAGCCCACGAAACCCATGTACAAGCAGGGCGGATGAATAATCATCCAGTAGTTCTGCAGCAGCGGATTCAAGCCTTCGCCGTCCGGGCGAGCGCCGGCAATGCTGGTCTCGAAAGGGTTCGCGGCGAACAGCATTAGCATCGCGAAGAAGCCAACGATCACCATCAAGGTGGCGATCACGTACGGCTGCAGCTCGCGGTAGCGCCCCTTCAGCCACCTCACGCACGCGGTCACGTAGCCTGAGAGAAGAAAGGACCACCAAAGCAGCGAGCCGTCTTGGCCGCCCCAGAGCGAGGTCAGCAGGTAGGCGGTCGACATGCGCCGGTCGCTGTAATGAGCGACATAGCGGATGCGGAAGTCATGCGAGACGAACGCATACGAGAGCAGCAGCACTGCAAACAGCACCAGGCCCGAGGTCGAATAGGCGCCCAAGCGCGCGGCTTGCAACAAGCGCGGACGCCCGCGGCCTGCGGCCAACGCCACTGCGAACGTGTATGCCGCGGCGATGAGAATCGCGTACACGATTCCCGTGCCCAACTCCGGGAGTGATTGCCACATGAGGGTGGCCGAGCTTAGCGCGAAGGATTGCGCCGAGCACAGCGATACCGCCGAATAACGGCGTCGCGGACGGGTCAGAGGTTTTGGGGTCGGGGCCCCAAAACTCGGGAATCGTCACTCGGACGTGTCGGTTACGGAAGTTCCGACCGGGTCGCCGTGGCAGACGCGGCGAATGTTACCCGGCACCATCTTGAAAACGCGGATCGGCAGGCCGTTTTCTCGGCACAAAGCCACCGCCGTGGAATCCATGACACCCAAGTGATCGTTCAGGAAGCGGTCGTAGGTGACGCTGTTCAGTAGCTTTGCGTCAGGGTGGCGGCGCGGATCGCGGTCGTAGACACCGTCGACCTTGGTCGCTTTGAGCAGACAATCCGCGTGGATCTCCATCGCGCGGAGCGACGCTGCCGTATCGGTGGAGAAGTATGGGTTGCCTGTTCCAGCCGCGAAGATCACGGCGTGCCCGCGATCGAGGTGGCGCATGGCTCGGCGCCGGATGTACGGCTCTGCGAGCTGTTTGATCTCGATGGCGGTCATCACGCGGGTCGGGACGCCGCTGCGCTCCAGCGCGTCTTGCAGCGCCAGCGCGTTGATCACTGTTGCAAGCATGCCCATGTAGTCGCTCTGCGCGCGGTCCATACCTTCGCTTGCCCCACGCAAGCCGCGAAAGATATTGCCGCCACCTACGACCAGGCCGAGCTGAACGCCGGTCGAGTGCACTTCAGCAAGCTCGCTCGCCGTGGCTTTCAGCGTTGTGGTATCGATGCCTGAGCCACCCTCTTTGCCGCTCAGCGCTTCGCCGCTCAGCTTGATGATCACGCGACGGTAACGAAGCTTGCCGGTAGACTCTTCTTCCACGGAGAGAGGCGTACCGCCGTCGGGGAACGCTGGCAATGGCGCAATGGCGAGCGCCCGCGGCGCGCTTCACGCGCCCGTCACCGATTCTGGCACTTTGGCCGGGCCCGTAGTATCCCGGACCTCCTGCCATGCCGGCCTTTTCGCACTTTGTCCTGGATCGCTCGGTCAGAACGCTATGCGTTGCGGCTGCCGCCATGCTTGCGAGCGGCTGCCACGACAAGCCAAAACAGACATTGGTTCCAGCAGCTTCAGCCAGCGCGCTGCCCGGAGCGCTGACACCCGAGCTCGCGCGCCAAGTGCTCGCCAAGGTCGGCGACCGCGAGATCACGCTCGGCGAGTACGCCGAAACACTCGAGCGGATGGACCCCTTCGAGCGCATTCGTTACCAATCCGCAGACCGTCGAAGGTTACTTCTGAACGAAATCATCCAGGTGGAGCTACTGGCGGAGGAAGCCAAACGGCGCGGTCTGGACAAGCAACCGGAAACGCAAGAACGCCTGCGCCAGATCCTAAAGGACGAGCTGCTTCGTGATTTGCGGAACAATGCCCCCGGACCGAGCGAGCTCTCGGATGCCGACGTGCATGCCTACTTCGATGCGCATCACGACGAGTTCAAGGAGCCCGAGCGGCGCCGCGTAGCGCACATCGTGGTCGCCACCGAGGCCCAAGCCAAAGCCGCGCTGCAGAAGGCAAGCTCCGCCTCCGCGCTCGATTGGGGCAAGCTCGTAGCCGACCTTTCCACAGATAAGCCTGCGAAATCCGCCGCGCCCGCGCCGACCGAGCTGGCTGGAGATTTAGGCATCGTCGGGCCGCCCGGCCACCCTCGTGGGGCGAACCCGCGCGTCCCAGAAGCCCTGCGCGCGGCCGTCTTCGAGATCGACAAAGTGGGTGACGTGCTCAATCGCATCGTGCCCGAGGGCGGCCGCTTTCACATCGTGCGCATGACCGGTCGCACAGAGGCGCGCGATCGCTCGTTCCAAGACTCCGAGCGCACCATCCGTGTCGCGCTGGTGCAACAAAAGATCCGCGACCGCGAAGAGCAGCTCGAGTCCGAGTTGAAGCAGCGCTACCCCGTCGTCGTGGACGACGAGGCGCTCGCGCAAGTGAAGATCCCCGCGGCAGACGGCGGCGCCCCGGCTCCCGCCACGAGCGCGCGATGAGCGTGCGCTCGCCCGAGGACCAGGATCTGTCTCCGCCCGATCCGACCGGGCTGCGCATGTTGCCCGATGCGGACGCTCAGGATTGGGGCTCGCAGCTTCGGAACGCGGTGCGCACGGTAAAGGGGCTGGACGAGAAATTGCGGCTTTCTGCCGAGGAATTCGCAGGTGCGAGCGCGGCAGAGCGCGCGGGTTTGCCGATCTCCGTCACCCCTTACTATTTGTCGCTGTGTGATCGGAACGACCTGAATTGCCCCATCCGCAGGCAGGTCGTGCCGCACGTGCTCGAGGCCCGCACCGTCGAAGGCGACATGCGCGACCCGCTCGGCGAAGAATCGCACGAAGTGGCTCCGGAGCTCATCCAACGCTACCCGGATCGCGCGCTCCTTCTCGTAACCGA
>DATCFJ010000718.1:0-6622 GCA_036509605.1 Polyangiaceae bacterium
TCCCCAAACTCGGGGGTGGGCCGCGTTAATCGCGCAAAAACGGCCTAACGCGACACGTCAGCCCGGCTTAGGCTCGGCCTTGGCCCTCTTGATCCACTCGTTGATCTCGCCGTCGATCACGTTCAGAGCCTGGCTCTTGAAAGGACGGAGCATGAACGGCACCTCGATGTCGAGATCGATGCTGCGCTCGAGCACCTCGACCGTGCCGGAAATCGACATCCCCTTCACCTTGAAGGACAGCTCCGCGCGATTCGGATTCGTCCAGGTCACCTTCGCGTTGTAGTTCGCGTATTTATGCGCGTAAGTCGACAGCGCAGATTCGGCGACCTTCTTGGCGCCTTCTTGACCGAGATCGTGGGGGACGGAGTGCTTCATTGAGTCCTCGTGGCCGGGTCTGCCTCGGCCCGCCGGTACTTAACTCAACTGAGACTTGAAGACCAACTCCTGCGAATCGCTTTGAAAAATCAAGCCAAAGCGCCTCGCCGGGCCCGACTCTGCCCGTCACCCTCGAGCCCGACCACGTTCGAAGCGGTGGCACTGGAATTTGGAGCACTCGCCCCAAGACCCGCGCCAGGCTCAGCGACGGCCTTTGAAGCCCATCATATTCTGCACCGCAGACTCGCTCTCTTCAGCGATCTGAGCTTGCTCGCGCGCGACGTCAGCGCAGGCCTCGCACAGCTTCTTGCTCTTGCCGGCTACCTTGACCGTCACCAGCTCGTCGCTCTCCTCCCCGCAGCCTTTGCACGTCACCATGCGGCAATCATAGCCATCTTCGCGGCGATTTAGAAGCTCCGCGGCGCGATCGCTAAGTCCGCGAACAGCCCGAAGTGATCGGAGGGCCAGACGCGCTCCGCTACATTTTTGTCGACGGCGTTGAATGCCAGCTCAGCGTGCATCGGCTCGCCGCGAAATTGCCGATCGGGCCCGCGTACGAAAATGTAGTCGATGCGCCGCGAGGGCTCGCGCGCTTTGACAGCGTAATCATTGCTTCGATCGTAAGTGTAGCCGGGGCCCTCTCCGGCGAAGACCCAGGCATCTGCGAAGTATACGGTCTTGCCCTCGAGCGCGCACAGGCCCGTGAGAAAGCGGATCTCGTCAGAGTCGGGCGCGGCATTGAAATCGCCCAGCAAAACCGGGGGCAATTGCGTGCCGTCGATCGGCGCGAGCCGCGCGATATGCTCGGCGATCGCGGCAACTTGACGCTGCCGGACCGAGCCGTGATGGAACTTCCAATTCAAGTGCGTGACGAACACCGGTAGCTGGCCGTGCGGTGTTTCACACAGGGCATACAGTAGCGAGCGAGTCTCGCCGCTCTCGACGCCGGGCAACGGGAGGCACTGCTCGCTCAGGATCTTGTGGCGCGACAGCACAGCATTGCCGAACTTCAGACCGTTGCCCCAATCGGCGGCCGTACCGAAGGCGAGATGAAAGCCGAGCCCCTCTGCAATTTCGGTCGCTTGGTCATTACTCGTGCTGAGCGCCAGATCGAGCGCCGCATCGGGCCTGAAGCGCAGGACCTCTTGCAGACCGACGATCTCCGGCTGCAAGCGTTCGAGCTCACGACGAATCAGCGGCAGCCGGCTAAGCCACGGGCCGCTCTTGTTCCAAACGTTGATCGTCGCTACGCGGAGCACGCTCATGATTGTCCCCTTTACGGCCAAGTCTCAGAATAGCTTACATTTCTCGGTACGTCTTGAAGCGACAGCCACGCTGGGACTAGTGTCTTGTCCCAAAAGTAACGATGCAATCGCGGTGCGACTTTTGGGACAAGACACGGCCCCCGCGTAGCGGCGTGATGAATCAGAGGCGGGTCAGAACGATTGTAACTTATGGGACACGACACTAGGGTCCGCTCAGACATGCTCATTGGCGTCGATTTCGGAGGGACCCAGGTCAAGGCGGGCATCGTGGAGAGCGGTGAGGTCGTTCGTTCGACCTCGACGCCTACGCGCGCCGGATCGGGCCCCGGCGAGGTGCTCGACACCATCGCCAGCACCGTGCTCGCGCTGTCATCGAAGCCCGACGCGGTCGGTGTGGCAATCCCAGGCGAGGTGAACTCCGAGGGCCGCTGTTGGCGTTTGCCCAACGTGCCGGGCTTCGAGGGCGTGCACATCGGGGAGGAGCTCGCCAAGCGCTTGCACTGCCCGATCGCCGTCGAAAACGATGCGACTACGGCTGCTCTCGGCGAACGGCTGTACGGACATGGCCGCGAGCACCCAAGCTTCCTGATGCTGACCCTCGGCACTGGCGTTGGCGGAGGCTTGGTGCTCGGACATCAGCTGTATCCGGGTGCCACCGGCTTCGCCGGCGAGGTCGGACACATGAAGGTCGATACGTCGGCGGACGCGCCGCTGTGCGCCTGCGGGCAGCGCGGCTGCGTCGAGACCTTTGCCGGGACTCGCGCGCTACTGCGCGAGTTCGCCCGTCACGGTGGACAAGCGACCGAGGTCTTGCCGATCGCCGTCAGCGCGCGCCGCGGCGAGGCCGCTGGGCTCAGGACCTTCGAGATGATGGGCAGCGCGCTTGGCCGCCTGCTGGCCAATGTGCAAAACCTTCTAGATCTCAACGCGATCGTGTTTTCCGGCGGAATTTCGGCGTCTTTCGACTTGATCGAACCGTACGTGCGGGATGCGCTTCGCGCGCACGCCTTCGCGCCACCGCTCTCCGACGTACCGCTGCTGGTCAGCGAGCTCGGTGAGCGTGCAGGCGTGATCGGAGCCGCGCACCTCACGCAGCTATGAAAGCCGTCGTTGTCTCCGAGCCCGGGGGCCCCGAAAAGCTGCAGCTGGTCGAGCTACCCGACCCAGTCCCGGGCAACGCAGAAATTGCGATCGAGATCCACGCCAGCGCGTTGAACCGCGCCGACCTTCTGCAACGGCGAGGGCTATATCCGCCACCGCCCGGTACGACTGATATTCTGGGACTCGAGTGCTCCGGTGTGGTGAGCGCGCTGGGGCCCGGTTGCACGGGCGCACTGCAGCTCGGAGAGCGCGTCATGGTGCTCTTGGCTGGTGGGGGTTACGCCGAACGCGTCGTGGTGCCCGAAGCACTGGCGATGAAGGTACCCAGCGGGCTCAGCTTCCAGGCGGCAGCAGCGATACCCGAGGCATTCTTGACGGCGCGCGAGGCAATGCTCGTTTCGGGCACGCTCGGCGCGAACGAATCCGTGCTGATTCACGCGGCCGCCGGTGGAGTAGGCAGTGCGGCTGTGCAAATGGCGAAAGCCATCGGCGCGCGCGTGTTCGCAACTGCGGGAGGGGCAACCAAGTGCGCTTGGGCGAGAAAGCTCGGCGCAGACGTGGTTATTGACTACAAAAGCCAAGATTTTGCGGAAGTGATTCGCGCCGAGACAGCGGGGCGTGGCGTGGATGTGATCTTGGACTTCGTCGGCGCATCCTATGCGGACCAGCACGGGGCGTGCTTGGCCGCGCGCGGACGCCACGTGCTAATCGGAGTCATGGGCGGCGCGCAGGCGACGATCAATCTGGCGCGCATGATGCACAAGCGCCAGAGCTTGATCGGGATCGTGATGCGCACGCGTTCGACGCAGGAGAAGATCGAGCTCACGCGCGCCTTCTCGCGCACGCATCTGCCACTGTTTGCGGACGGCCGCTTGAAACCGATGGTCGACAGCGTCTTTGCGCTGAGTGACGTGGCACGCGCGCACGAGCACATGGAGGCGAACCAAAATTTGGGGAAGATCGTGCTGCGCGTGCGAAATCTGGCGGAGTAGTGTTCGGGTATGACGACCCGGAAAGCACGTTCGAGCCGAAGGACTAGGCCAGCCCCGCGCGCTCCGATTCACGTCGGAAGTCCGACATGGATCGAGCTCTTTCACAGGCGCACCGCGACGCCGAAGGCTGTGCCGAAACGCGCCGTAGCGCGTGACCATCAACCAAGAAGCCTCTTTGGAAAGTCAACCGAGCTTGGCGCGGATGCGGATTAGGCCGGGGCCGGGTTTGACGCGCGCTTGGCAGGCTAGGCGGGTGGTGCCGTCGCCGCCGAGGATGTCGAGCAGCTCTTCTTCGGCTTCTTCGGGGGGCGCGAACAGGCCGCCGCCTTCGAGCACTTCGATGTGACACGTTCCGCAGCTTGCGGAGCGGCACGAGAACGGAATTGGCACGAAGTAGTGGTCACAGATGTCGACGAGCTCCCCGCCCTGTTCGACGTCGACGACTTTCGTCGGCCCGATGCTGTTGCCCAGGAACTCGATCTTCGGCACGGATGGCCCATAGCGAAGACCTCGCTGCCTTTCAACGAAAGAAACGGCGGGCGAAGGCGGCATCGAACAGCGTGGTCGGAAAACGCCAACTTTCCGCGCGAAAATCGCGAAGTTCCGTGAGCGCCCTAGATGTGGTTTGCTGAGGGCGATGAGCGAGCACGGCGAAGATCCCTTCGACTGGGTCGGCGCCACGCTGGACGGCAAGTACCAGGTCGACGCCGTCGTCGGGCGTGGTGGCTTCGGCGTCGTGTATCGCGCGCACCACTTGGGCTTCAACGAGAAGGTCGCGGTGAAGTGCCTGCGCATTCCGCAGACTCTGAGTGGCGCGGCGCGCGATGAGTTCGAGCAGAATTTTCTGGCCGAGGGTCGGCTCTTGCATCAGTTGTCGCGCGCCACCGCGGGCATCGTGCAAGCGCTCGATGTGGGCGCGGTCGTCTCGCCGAACAAGACGTGGACGCCGTTCATCGTGCTCGAGTGGCTCGACGGTCAGTCGCTCGAGGCGAACTTCGCGGAGCGTCGCAGTACCGGCGTCGGCGGACGCTCGCTGCGCGCCGCGGTCGAGCTACTCGATAGCGCGGCACGCGCCCTGGCGCTCGCGCACGAGCAGGGCATTGCGCACCGCGATATCAAACCGGCCAATTTGTTCCTGGCCGAGGTGGGCGGGCGCAAAACGCTGAAGGTGCTCGACTTCGGCATCGCCAAGGTCGTCAGCGAATCGGAGAGCTTCAGCAAGGCCTTCGAAGAGACCGGCGCCTCGCTGCAAGCGTTTACGGCACGTTACGGCTCGCCGGAACAGTTCAGCCGGCGCTACGGCGCGACCGGGCCTTGGAGCGACGTTTTCTCGCTCGCGCTCGTGCTGATCGAGGCCGTCGTGGGCCATAGCGCGCTGGAAGGTAGCGACGCGGCGCAGCTGTTCATCGCCGCCGCTGACACCTCACGCCGACCCACGCTGCGCGCGCTCGGCGTAGATCCTGGCCCTGCGATCGACTCCGTGCTGGAAACGGCGCTCGCGGTCGATCCCAAAGAGCGTTACGCGAACGCCGGCTTGTTTTGGGACGCGCTCTTAGCGGCTCTAGCGCAGAGCGGCGATGCGCCGATCTCGTCCGGGAATGCCAGTGTTAGCGGGCGTTTCCAGGCCGCTTCGAACACTAGCGACATCACGCGCGAGGAAGGCGATCTGGGTGCAGGCGTCAGCGCTGCGGCGCTCAACGCAGGCTCAGCGACCGAGCTCACCGCTAGTACACCGCTGCCCAATCCCTCCCCCGCTCCGAGCGCGAAGCAGCCGGGTGCCGCGAGCCCCGGCCGGTTCCTGATCGCCGGCGGGGTGCTTGCGATCGCTGGCGCGCTGGCGCTATGGCTCACCCGCGCGCCCTCGTTCACACCCCAAGAAATGAGCCCGAGCAGCGCGAGCGCGTTGGCTCCGGATTCGAGCGCGGGCAGCGCGCCGGAAGCCAAACCGAGCGCCGTACTGCCTTCCGCAAGCGGCACGACCGGCCCAAGCAAGCCACGCGGTTTCGCCGGGCTGCCCGAGCGCGATGTGCCCGCAGGGCTCGTGTCCACGAGCAACGCCTGGCTCGACAAATTCAGCGTGCTGCGCCGCGACGACAATCAAGGCATGCCGTACGCCCAAGCCTTCGCGCGCTGCGCGGACGCCGGGAAGACGCTGTGCAGCGAAGCACAGTGGCAGCATGCCTGCGACTCATTCACGGAAGTCGGCGAAGCGCCGTCCTGGACGGAGAGTCTGGAGGACGGGCAGGTGGTGGTTCGTGGCGGGGGCTCGTGTGGACCGCGCAAGCTCGCCGCCCCGGCCGATCACGACGCGCAGCGCATCGGTTTGTGCTGTGACCGCGCGGTGGCCATGACTTCGGCGTCATTACAGAAGCCGTTTCTGTCGTCGACCGCCGGTATCGTGCTCAGGCTCGAACGCGCGCTGAACCAGCGCAGCATCGACAGCTTCCTCGACCTATCCGAAGACCACGTGGCGTTGAACGACCATCCGCGCGACAAGGCCCAGCTAAAGAGCCTACTCACCCAATCCTTCGCGTCTGCGCGAGACTTGGTGATCGTGAACGACACCTGCGACATCTCGGTCGCCGCCAAGAAGGTGGTCACCAAGCGCACGCGCCGGTCCAAAGCAAAGACCAGCTACGAGACCACGGGCTGGACCGCAGTCTGCACGCAAACTCGGCACCGCGACGGCAAGGCAGTGAGCGCCAAGAGCACTTACGAGTTCTCGGCCAGCAGCAAGCTACGCGCGATCAACGACAGCGAAGCGCCGGCCGCGACCGAGTAACGCTCGGCTCAGCCGCTCACCTGTTCAACCACTCAGCCGCCGAGGCGCGATTCGTTGTGACACAGCTCGCCTAGATTGTCCGGGCACGCGATGCGCACGTGAAAGTG
>DATCFJ010000719.1:0-11889 GCA_036509605.1 Polyangiaceae bacterium
CGCTGGACCGGTCAATCAAGGCCGCAGCGCGCCGCGCACCGCCAAGAATTCGACAATCTCGTGCGCTACGCTGGATTGTAGCGCAAAGAGCCGAAATACAGCCGCGTCGAGCCGCTCGGCTAGCGTGGTGCTGACCCCGGCGCGCGTCAGTTCCACGGCGAGCGCGGCGATCTCCGCGTGCAGCATCGAGTCTTGCGGCGGCTGGGGCAACGCCCGCAAATGCGAGATCTTGACCTGCGGAAAGACTGCTTGGCGCGCATCGCGGCGCGACGCCAAATGCAGCGCGCGGTACAAGGAGCTGTTCAAGAGCCCAACCATCAAGTTCGCCGGCAGCCCATCGACCTCGAAGCCAGCCAGTAATGAATTGCGAAACGGCAGGCCCCCGTGCAACGCCGCGATCGGGTAGCGCGCTGTTTGGCGAATCACGAAGCTTACTCGAATATAGTCGGCGCTGTCGCGTAGACGGCAACGCGCCTTCTGCAAGGCCTCTCGGTCAGGTGAGAGGAACAGCCGCGGCTGTCCTTGCGAGAACTCGCGTACGTCGCGCCCCTCCAGCAGCGGGTAGACGTGGCGCGCATCCGGCACGGCTGACCGCAGGAGCAGCGTTTGGGTCACCGTGCTGGTCGTCTGAAAACCCATCTCCCCGAACGACTCGCGCGGAAACGGCGCCAATTTGCCGATCTCCAGCAAGGCCTCGGGCGGATTGACCAGGGCGGCTTCAGCGCCTGCGCGCTGCCGCTCGGCGAGTCGAAACGGCGCGTCGGCCACGGCGTTCGACGCCGCGCTACCCGTAGTAGCCTCAGCGATCAGCGCAAAGCAAGGCTGAGTAACCGAGAGAAAAGCGTCCTGACCGAACTCCAGCATCGGTTCGCAGGGCGTGTGACCCGCGCGGACGGCGCGGCGCACCGCGCGATAACCGTCCAGATCCGCAATCGGGCTCGGTAGAACCAGCGCAACCGTGCCCTGCGGCGCGATGCGCAGAGCGCGCTCCACGAATAGGCCGTGCAGCGTCGGATAACCCTTGAGGGTTGTATAGTGCGCTGCCAAATAGGCTTTGCGAGCGGGCGCGAGCGGCTTTGCGGCTCGCCCGGCATAGGCGACCCAGGGGGGGTTACCGATCACTAAATCGAAGCCCCCGCGCTCGAAGACCTCTGGGAACTCCCGCGTGAAATCCAAGGGTTTGTCACTCTCGCCGACGCCGGGCAACGCCTTCTGCCAGCCGGCAGAGGCCGCGTACGGCGCTCCGACCAGCGCGTCTCCGACGCGCAAGTTCTTGCCTGCTTCGTCGAGCGGCAGGCTCGGATCGACCACAAAAAGACAGAACGCAGCTTCCGCGACCGCAACCGCAACCGGGTTGATGTCGACCCCGTGCAGGACGCCAGTAACGAGTGAGCGTCGGCGGGCGCTCGTCGCTGACAAGCCTGGGCGCGCCATCAGCGCCCGCGCGACCTCGAGCAGAAAAGCGCCGCCGCCGACGGCTGGATCGCAGACTCGAAAGTCACTCACGAAGTCGTGCGCGCGATGCGACGAGTCTCGGATGCGCCGCTCGAGCGATTCGAGAGCGCGAACAACCACGACCTCAGTCAACGCGCGGGGCGTGAAGAAAGTGCCCGTCAGTTTGCGCTTCGTTGCGGACGCGAGCTCGAAGTCACCGAGCTCATTGCGACGTATCGTTTCGCCCAACAAGAGCTCGTATAAGTTGCCGACCAGCTCAGCGGGGCAAGCAGCGAAATCCACACCATCAACCGCGAGCCCGATCTCCAGCTCGGCGCGAAAGATGGCCTCGGCGGCCTGCAAAGGCGGCGGGAAAACCCAGGCCAAACGGCCGTCCGCGAGCATCGGTTGGACGTCGAGCGCGGGCGCGAGCTGCCCAAACAACAGGCCACGCTCGAAATCCTGTTGTCGCCCAAACAGGCCCCGAGCACGGCCCAGCGACAACACGACGAAGCGCAACACCGCGACCGTGAGCGACTCGTGAAGCTCTTCGGCCTGCAGCTTGCTCCTGTGCTTGTTCGGCACGGCCCCGTCAGCATTGAGCAGCTCGAGCGCCGCGAGCAGCGTGCGTCGTGCTCGCCGGTGAAAGCAGAACGCGAGCTCTGCATCCGTGTGCGCCATCAGCGGCTCGAAACGAGGCGGCGCCCAAGCTCGAGCGCCGAGCGCATGCCCTCTGCGTCGGCGATGCCCTGCCAAGCGATGTCGTATGCGGTTCCGTGGTCGACGCTGGTGCGCACGATCGACAAACCCATCGTCACGTTGACTGCATCGCCGAAAGCGACGAGCTTCATCGGGATCGTGGCTTGATCGTGGTACATCGCAACCACGCCCTCGTACACCCCGGCCGCCGCTTTGCGAAACGCGGTCTCGGCGCCGAGCGGGCCAAGCAGCTTCACGCGCCGTCCGAGGCGACGCTCAGCCGCGCGAATGCCGGGAACGATGGCGCGCCGCTCTTCTTGCCCCAAAAGCTCGCTCTCTCCCGCGTGAGGATTGAGCGAGCACACGGCGACGGTCGGCCGCTTTTTGCCGAGCGCGAGCAGCAGCTCAGCCAATTGAACCGTTGCGTCACGCACCGCCTCCGGCGTTAGCGCCTTGGGCACATTCGCGATCGGCAAATGCGTGGTCACCAAACTGGAGACCAATGGGCCGGCGGCGAAGCACATCACGCTCAACTTCGCGCGATCCAAGTCGCGAAGCCATTCGGTGTGGCCGAGGAAGTGCTTGGAGCCCGGCACCCCGGAGTGCGCAATCGCCGCCTTGCTCACCGGGCCGGTCACCAGTGCACGGCGCGGGCCAGCTTTGGTTAGCCGATAGGCTTCGTTGATGTAGGCTAGCTGAGCCGCGCCCGAGGCTCTGTTGGGCTTGCCCGGTTTGCGATCGCGCGCCGAAAGCTTCGGCCCGATACTGTGCACGTAAATGGCGCGAGGGTCGCGAAGCTCGCCCTCGAACTTAAGCAGGCGCTTCTGCGGAACACGGACCAGCTCGGCGGCCTCACGCAGCATGTCGAAGTCGCCGACGAGCACGATGCCGGAAAGCTTTGCCGCCGCGCGGACCGACACCTCCGGACCGATGCCACACGGACAACCCACCGACACCACGAGCCAATCGGGGTTTGCGCGAGCGGTGAGGCGAGGCATGGCCGGCTCCGAGTAACAGACGTGTCCGGGTCGCGCAAAGGCCGGCTGACAACCTCCAGAAAACAGCCGAAAAACGCAGGGGGCTCAGACCTCGGCGAGTTGAATCGTGCTCGCCACCTCGATAGCCTATGAAGATGTCCACGCCGGTGCACGTCACGGACGCTCAGTTTGCCTTCGAGCTTTTGAAGTTACTGCTTCAGGTGGCATGGGCCGACGACGACGTCGCTCCCGAGGAGGCCGAGACGCTCATGGTCTTCGCGCGAAAGCAGCAGCTGTCGCAAGATCAGCTCGAGCTGCTGTCCACGTGCCTAGCCGGACGCGCGCCGCTACCGCCGCCGAACCTCGGCTTCTTGAAGCCGCGCCGACTGGACGTGATGCGCGCCGTGAAGGAGCTGCTGATAAGCGACCTCAGCGTGGCCGCGGAAGAGGAAGCCATCCTCGAACAGATCTCATCGCTACTCAGCTAGCGGCAAGCTAGCGCCCTTCAGTGCAACGCCGCTTGCAGGCACACGGGCGTGAAGCGCGCGACGATGGTGATCAGCGCGATGATTGCCACGCACGTCAAGCTCTGGCGATCCTTGAGCGCGAACCTCACCGGGTCTTCTTGCATTTGCCCACGGCCCGCTAGTAGCCAGATTCGCCCGAGCCAGTACAAGAGTGCAGGCAACACCAGCCACAGCAGACCCGGCTCGCGGTACTGGGCACGCACGGCGGTGCTGTCCACATACAGCATGAATACCAACGCCGCTATGTAGCCGCTGGCCGTACCCATGCTCGTCACCATCGGCAGGTCGACTCGAAAATAGCCGCGATTTTTGACTTGCTCATCGTTGCTGAGCGAATGCAGCTCAACGAAACGTTTGGCGAAAGCCAGGCTCGTGAACAGAAACATCGAAAAGCCGAGCAGCCAGGCGCTGACCCGCACGCCGGTCGCGATACCACCAGCCAGAATCCGGTGCGTATACAGCGCCGCAAGCACCAGCACGTCGAGCATCAGCAGGCGCTTGAGGTACAGCGAATAAGAAACAGTGCCGACGAAATAGGCCAAGAGCATGGCCGTGAACGCGGCGGGTAGACAGGCGGCCGCGACCGAGAAGCTCAGAGCGAGCAAGCCGAGGAACAAAGGAAATCCGAAGATGATCGGCAGCGCGCCACTCGCAAACGGGCGTTTTGCTTTGGTCGCGTGAATTCGGTCGGCTTCGAGGTCGAGCAGATCGTTGAACACGTAGCCAGCCGACGCACACAGCGAGAAAGTCCCGGCCGCCAACGCGCCGTGCACGAGAGTCGGCACCGGTGGCGCGTTATTAGCGAGCAAACCGGGCAAAAGCACGAGCGCGTTCTTCGCCCATTGGTGCGGCCGGAGCTCCTTGACGAGTGCACCGATGATGCTCGGTCGGCGCGAGACGACCTCGACCTGTTTCAGGTTTCGCGCGCCACTGATCGCGCACGGCGACGCGCCGACCAAATAGCCTTGCGTTGCGACCTCGAGGATCCTGAGGTCGGACTGCGATTGACCAATGAAGTCGAAGCCCGCAGGGTAAGACGCGAGCAGCGTCTCTCGGAGATTTTGTGACTTCGAGCGCGACGCACCCTCGGCCGCGCACACGCTGTCGAACACGCCCAGGTGCTCAGCGACGCGCTTGGCAACGTCTAGATCCTTGGCGGTGGTGAGCACGATCTGCCGACCTGACTCTCGGCTCAGCTTGAGCGCAGCCAACAACGGCGCTCGATACGGCAGGCTCGCTGCGTCCAACTGGGTGATCTTTGCCAAACGTTCGCGGAGACGATCACGCCCTCCCAGAACCCAAATGGGCAAAGCCAGCGCGGCCCAGGGACGCTGTCTGCACAGCACTGCCATCCGCTCAGAGAGAACTCGAGTCGTGACGACGGTTCCGTCGAACGCGACGCACAGAGGGCGCGCCCGGGCGATCGGCTCGCGCAGAGCGTCATCGAGGGAAAAGAGCGCTGCCATTCGCGCGGACTTATAGCCAGTACCTAGCGAAAGCGAAATACCGCCCACGACGCAGCGACAGCAGAATCAGGGGACATTTTCGCGTCGCCAGGTCTGACGAGCCAAATCCGAGGCCAATTTCGTGTGCCGCCTCAGCCGGCTTCTTCTTCCGCTTGCTCTTCGCTTTCGGCGCGCTCCGGTCGATCCGGACGCTCGCCGTTGCCGCCGCGGCCCTTATGTTCTTCGGTGTCCGGGGCGCGCAGCTTGTAGCCCGAGCCGCGCAGCGTCTCGAGCGGTAGTGCGTCGCCTAGCTTGGCGCGCAGACGGCGCACGTGAATGTCGACGGTACGCGGACCGCCTTCGTAACGGTTGCCCCAGACGCGGGCCAAGAGGTGCTCGCGTGACAGCACCTTGCCGCGCCGCTCGCACAAATACGCGAGCAGCGCGAACTCCTTGGCCGTAAGTGAGATGGGACGACCGTCCACGTAGACTTCGTGGCCCGCCTTGTCGACGACGATGCCCGCGACCTTGTGTCGCTCCTCCGTCGCAAACTCACTCCGGCGCCACTCCAGAGCGCGGATGCGCCCGTAGAGCTCTTCCGGAACATAGGGGTGCAGGCAGAAGTCGTCGAAGCCGCTGGACGGATCGATTCGGGCGATCTGTCCGACGGTGACTGCGATCAGCGCGCCAACATTGTCGAAGTAGGGCTCCTTGCGGACGGCGCGAAGCGCCGCCACGGCTAAGTCGGGGCGGTCCAACGCCTCGAATACCAGTGCCCGTGGACGGATTTCGAGCTCGTCGTCATCGTCACCGATGAGTTCGACGGGATCGTCCCAGAGGTCGAGGGTTCGCACCGTCGCGCCGAGTTGCCTCAGCGTCGAAGACGCGCCCTCCTCCCGTTCGAGCATCGGGCCGTGCCCGATGACCGCCACGAAGCTTTTCGCTCGACTAGGGGAAAATTCAGGAGATTTCGGTGCCACCAACGGTTATCCGCGCAATCTTGATGGTTGGGCAGCCCACGCCGACGGGAACACTCTGGCCATCCTTGCCACAGGTCCATATTCCATCGGAGACGGCCACGTCATTACCTAGCATCGTTACATCACGTAATGTTTCGGGACCGTTGCCAATTAGATTCACGCCCTTGAGCGGCGTAGTTAGTTTTCCGTCCTCGACCAGGTAGCTTTCAGTGAGCGAGAAAACGAAGTCCCCGTTCGAGATGTCGACTTGGCCACCGCCAAAGGTTTTCGCATAAATGCCGCGTTTTACGCTCTTAAGCATCTCTTCTGGGTCGTGCGGACCGGCCAACAACACGGTGTTGGTCATGCGTGGCATGGGTGCGCAGGCGAAGCTTTCGCGCCGCCCATTGCCTGTGAAACCTACCCCGAAATGTTTGGCCGAGAGACGGTCCTGAAGGTAGCCACGGAGCACGCCGTTTTCGATCAGAACACTCTTCCTAGGTTCGATTCCTTCGTCGTCGACGTTGATTGACCCGCGGCTTTGCAGGAACGTCGGGTCGTCGACCACGGTGCACAAATCGCTGGCGACGGATTTGCCAACCTGGCCGGTGTAGTTGCTGGTGCCCTTGCGGTTGAAGTCGGCCTCCAGCCCATGCCCCACGGCCTCGTGGAGCAGGATGCCGCTGTCGCCAGGCGCCAGGATGACTTCCATCTGACCGGCAGGGGCGGGGCGGGCGTCGAGCAGAACGAGGGCCTGTTTAGCGGCCTGTTCGGCGTGCCACTCCGGGGAGAAGCCGTCGAAGTAGCCGAGGGTCATGCGCCCTCCGCCACCGCTGCGGCCGGACTCTCGGCGACCGTCGTGCTCGGCAACCGCGCGGATCCCGAAACGCATCAGCGGCTGAACGTCGTGAACCATGCGGCCGTCGCTGGTGGCGATCAGGATTTCCCGCACTTCTTCGGCGAACGAGGCCTCGGCCTTGATGATCCGTGAATCGTGAGCCAGGGCCGCGCGACTGGCTCGCTCGAGCAGCGAGCGCTTGTCGACGCCGGGCACGTCGATCGACGGGCGGTCCAGCTCGTAGCGAGAGGGCAACGACATCCGCTCGATCTTCAGGGGAGCGATGGTCTTGCCACCTTGAGCGATGCGCGCCGCGGTTTCCGCTGCCCGCTTCATGGCGTCCCAGCTCAAATCCTCGACGTGTGCGTAGCCGGTGGCGTCGCCCTTTTGCACGCGCACGCCGAGCCCCATGCTGACGCCTCGCGAGGCGCTGCGCGTGATTCCCTCTTCGAAGCTGATCCCGCCACCCGCGCGGTATTCGAAGAACAGGTCCGCGTACTCGCCGCCGTGGCTGAGCGCGATGGTGAGCAGCTTGCGGGCGACCTCTGCGTCAATGCTGCCCTCGCCATTGGGTCCGAAGGGGGCTTGATACGACGCGCTTTGGGTCATTCCCCCATCATGGTGCCCGCTGCGGAGCCTTGCAATGGGCGTGAAACCCAGGCGTTTACCGAGCCAGGCGCCGGGGCCGGGGTCCTTGTCACGGCTTCCTGTGGGGTGACGAGGAATGCACATAACCGCGCGCAAACGGAGGCTAGCGCCGGCGTCGGACGATGATACCTTCCGCCCCGTGCATCCACTTCACGATATCTTAGTGCCTGAAAGTCTCGAAGACTTCATCCCCGCCGTGATCGAGATCCCGCGAGGCTCGAAGCTCAAGTACGAGCTCGACAAGCGGACCGGGCTGCTCATGCTCGACCGAGTACTGTATTCGTCCGTCCACTACCCGGCGAACTACGGCTTCGTTCCGCAATCGCATGCAGACGACGGCGACCCCCTCGACATCCTGGTTCTAATGCAAGAACCAGTGGTGCCGCTGACCATCGTTCGCGCTCGCCCCATCGGCGGCTTCTCGATGACCGACGACAAAGGCATCGACGACAAGATCGTCGCCGTCGCCGTCGACGACCCCGCGTTCTCCCATCTCCACGACGTGCACGAGTTGCCGTCGCACATAACGACGGAAATCCAACGCTTCTTCGAGGACTATAAGGCCCTCGAGCACAAGATGAGCGTGGTCGAAGGCATGTACGGTCGGGAGAGGTCTTTGGAAGTGGTAAGGCAGGCTTTGGCTACGTATAGATCTGCGAGCGCGTGGAGTAAGGGTTAGCGCGCAACCTTGGGGAGAGGTCTTTTTCGTGGGGCGCGGCATGGGGCGCGCTGCATCTGACGCGACCTGTCGGAAAGCAGGCGCCGGTCTTGCCGGCTCTTTGTGGGTCTGCGCCTTGTTGGCAGATCGTGATCTTACGCGCTTCGCGATCCTTGACGAAGGGATCCTGCCAAAGTCAGTGAGCTCGACGCATTTTCGGGCATGCGGCTGGGCTGTGTGGCGCGTGGCGCTTCGCGCGCACCGGGGAGGAAGAACAGAGGGAACTGAGACCCGAAGAGGACCGAGACTCGCCTGTACCCAGCTCTTTTTCTGCTAGGTTCCGGCCGCCATGAGCGACGAGAAAAGCGAAGACAAGAGCGAGCTGTCTACGGGGTATCAACCGGCTGAGGTCGAGCCCAAGTGGTACAAGTTTTGGCTCGAGAACGGCGTTTTCGAGGCCGGCGTCGCGCCTTTGGACAAGCGTGAGGCGTACACGATCACGCTGCCGCCGCCCAACGTAACCGGCTCGCTGCACATGGGCCACGCGCTGGTCGTCACGATCGAGGACGTGTTGATTCGGCACAAGCGCATGCAGGGCCGGAACACGCTCTGGCAGCCCGGTATCGATCACGCGGGCATCGCCACGCAATTGGTCGTCGAGCGCCAGCTCGCGCGCGAGGGGAAATCGCGCCACGATCTCGGGCGAGCGAAATTCGTCGAGCGGGTCTGGGAGTGGAAAGCAGAGAGCGGCGGGCGCATCGCCGAACAGATGAAGGTGCTCGGCGCATCGTGCGACTGGAAGCGCTCCAAGTTCACCATGGATCCCGAGCTGCAGGTGGCGGTGCGCGAAGCGTTCGTGCGCCTGCATGGAGAGGGGCTGATCTACCGCGCTACGCGCTTGATCAATTGGTGCACCAGCTGCCGCACCGCGCTCAGCGACGTCGAGGTCGAGAACGAAGAAGCCAACGGCGAGCTGTATGAGTTCGCCTATCCGGTGATCGACGCCGACCCTGCTGCTGGCGCGAGCGAGCTCGTGGTCGCAACGACGCGCCCCGAGACCATGCTGGGCGATACCGCGGTCGCGGTGCACCCCGACGACCCGCGCTACACGCACTTGCACGGCAAGAAGCTGAGGCACCCCTTCGTAGATCGAGAGATCCCGATCATCACCGATGCCATCTTGGTGGACATGGCCTTCGGCACGGGCGCAGTAAAAGTAACGCCTGGCCACGATTTCAACGATTTTGCGACGGGCAAGCGTCACAAGCTCGAAGAGATCAACATCCTGAACCTGGACGGCACGCTCAACGAGCACGCCGCGCAATTTCAGGGCCAGAGCGTCAAGCAAGCGCGCACCGCCGTGAAGAAGGCACTCGCAGAAGCGGGCCTAGAACGCGCCGCAAAATCCCACAAATTGCAGCTGCCACGCTGCACGCGCTCGAACACCGTAGTGGAGCCGATCATCTCCACGCAATGGTTCGTCGACATGAAGCCGCTCGCCGAGCCGGCACTTGCCGCCGTGCGCGACAAGCGAACCGCGATCATTCCCGCGGAGTGGGAGAAGACGTACGAACACTTCCTGACCAACATTCAGGACTGGTGCATCTCGCGTCAGCTGTGGTGGGGTCATCAGATCCCGGCGTTTCATTGCGGGGACTGCGGGCACATCACCGTCACGCGCGAAGACCAGCCGAGTGTCTGCGAGAAATGCCAAAAGTCGAACCTAACGCAGGACCCCGACGTCCTCGACACGTGGTTCTCGAGCGGGCTGTGGCCGTTCTCGACCTTGGGCTGGCCAAACAAGACACTCGAGCTCGAGCGCTTCTACCCGACCAGCGACTTGGAAACGGGCTACGACATCCTGTTTTTTTGGGTGGCGCGCATGATGATGATGGGTCTCCATTTCATGGGCGATGTGCCCTTTCGCCGGGTGCTCCTGCACGGCATGATCGTCGATGAAACCGGCGACAAAATGGGCAAATTGAAGGGGAACACCCTCGATCCGGTGGACCTGATCTACGGCGCGGACTTCTCTGCGATCGTGCAAAAGACGATGCCGGATGCACCGGTCGACGAAGCGCTGGCCAAGTTTCGCAAGGCGTATCCGTCGTCCGCGCAAATGGGCAAGGGCTTCTCCGCCAGCGGTGCAGACGCCCTGCGCTTCACCCTGTGCAGCTATTCACCCCAGGCCAAGCGCATCGCGCTCTCCCCCGCCCGCGTCGACGGCTACCGCAAATTCTGCAACAAGATTTACAACGCCACGCGCTTCTCGCTCACGTACCTCGAAGGACAGGACGTCACGACGGACGGCGTGCCCCCGACACCGAAGCTGCTCGTCAACCGCTGGATTTTGTCGCGCCTCGCGCACGCGGTGTCCGCCAGCACTCAAGGCATCGAAAACTACCGCCTCGACGACGGCTCGAGCGCGCTCTACCACTTCTTCTGGGACGAGTTCTGCGCTTGGTTCGTGGAGATGACGAAGCCCGTGTTTTTGCACGGCACAGAGCCAGAAAAGGCCGAAACGCGCCAAGTCTTGGCGCATACTCTGGAAGCCGCGCTGCGCGGGCTGCACCCGTACGCGCCGTTCATCACCGAAGACCTGTGGCAACGCATCCCACGCCCGGCTTCGCGTCCAGTGTCGATCGCGCTGTCGCCTTACCCGACGGCCGCCGACGGCCGCGTCGATCTGAACGCCGAGCGCGACATGACCGCTCTGATGGCGGTCATCGGTGCCGCACGCACCGTGCGCAGTGAGCACGAGATTGCGCCGAGTGACGGCGTTAAGCTCGAGCTTCGCTCGCGCGATCCGCAGTTGCGCAGGTTGCTCGAAGACCAAAGCCGCTTCGTCACCTTCTTGGTGCGTACAGAAGGCGCGCCGGCAGTGGTCGACGCCGGTGGCGAGCGCCCCAAAGGCGCCGTGCTGACCGTCGCTGGAGAGGTGGACGTGCTCGTGAACCTGCGCGGTCTGGTCGACCCCGCCAAAGAAAAAGAGCGCGTCGAACGCAAGCTGAAGAAGATCCAAAAGGACCTGGAAGTCATGGAAAAGCGGCTCACGAATGGCAATTTTCTGAAGAACGCGCCGCCCGAGGTGGTCGTCGAAGCCAATGCCCAAAAGCAAACGCTCGAGCGCGAGCAGCTCAACCTGAGCGAGAGCTTGAAGTGGGTGGACGAGCTGAAAGAGTGAGCGAGCAGGCTACTGAGCCGAGAACCTGGGCAGCCCGACCGCCAAGAAGCTCGGGTCGAAGCTAATCAGCGGTTCCAGGCCGCTCTCGACGGAGAAACGAAAGCCGGCGTCGAACGAGCCACTCGGTAGGGCTCCATGCATCAGTACGGCGCTTGCTGCCGTGCCGAGCCGCGTGTCTAGGTTGCGCCGCACGTTGCGGCGCAGGGCTTCGGCCTCGCGACACACGCCGGCCTTCTTCTTCGCGCAATTGACGTCAGCTTGCATGGCCTCGAGCTCGCGACTCCAAATCTCGAACCAAACGCGGGCGGCTTCGCCTTTTGCAGCGGACGAAAGCGCGGCGAAATCCGTGCGCGCTCGGGGCAATGCCTCCGGACTTGCGCCGCGCAGAGCGAGCACCAACTTGTAGCCGCGAATCAGCTGCAAGAGGTCCTGCGCGCGGTCCAAATCCGGGGGTAATTCTGCGCTCGCAGCGCCGGCCAGGATTCTTTGCGCTTGATCGAAACGCTCGCCGTGCGCAAGC
>DATCFJ010000720.1:0-4072 GCA_036509605.1 Polyangiaceae bacterium
ACGCCACGGATGGAACCAGCTTCGACGGCGTGCTTGGCGTAGCAATGGCGCGCACGAACGAGGGCCATTTGAGTGTTGGAAACGAGGGCGCCACTGAGCTCGAAGGCCGCACGTTTCAAGACCTCTCGGCGGGCGTGGGCAACGACGGAAACTATGTCTCGCTAGACCGCGAGGCGGCCAAAGTCGCCTCCAATCAGATGCGCTACGACGTCGTCTCGGCGATTGTTTCGGCAGAGCTGAGGGCCATGCATTTCGCTGCCACGGACGCGAAGGGTTAGGCCTACATGAGCGTACTCGACCTACAGTTTTCGAAAGGGAGATGAGCAATGCTCGGTGTCTTTAGTGCGATGGAAGTAGCGGCCTCGGGGCTTTCGGCCGAGCGCACGCGGATGAACACCGTGGCGTCGAACCTAGCCAATGCGCGTACGACGCGCACCGAGGCAGGCGGGCCGTACAAGCGCCTGGACCCTGTTTTCAAGGCGGTTGGGCTCGACGACTCCGAAGGCGTGATGGCCACGCAGGGCGGCGTTTCGCTGGTTAAAGTCCAGAAGATTCAGGAAGATACGCGCCCGGGGATGATGGTCTACGAGCCCGGCCACCCCGACGCGAACGCCCAAGGCTACGTCGAATACCCGAACGTCAACGCGGTCGAGGAGATGGTCAACATGATCACCGCTTCGCGCGCCTACGAAGCTGGCGTGACCACCATCGACACCGTCAAATCGATGGGTCGCTCAGCCCTGGATATCGGAAAATAGCTAGATGATCCCGATCGACGGCGCAGGGATTTCCATGCTCGCCCCGCACGCGCGGGTCGACATCGATCCGACGCCCGTCGCGAAGGACGCCCCGAAGGCGGATCCCGCCGGTGGCGCTGTATTCGAGAGCTTGCTGAAGAACGTCGTCGGCGACGCGAACAACAGCCTCCAAAGCGCGGACGCGGCGGGGCAGGCATTTGCCGCCGGAACGCGCGACGACATTCACGGCACGATGCTTGCGCTTAGCAAAGCGGATATCGAGCTTCGGCTGGTCGGCAACATCCGTAACAAGGTGGTCGACGCCTTCTACGAGCTGTGGCGGATGCAGATTTAAGCCGGATTCATGCCGGCTTTGGAGCGATAGCGAAAGACCATGCCCGAACAAGCCCGTGCGTTCTTGAAGCAGCTGACTGACTTTTGGGCTGGCCTTCCTACGCCGAAGCGCATCGCTCTGGTGTTCTTCACGACCGTAGTTTTGCTGGGTGTGGGTTTGCTGTCGGTGTTGGGCTCACGGGAGCACTACGCGACGCTGTACAGTGAGCTAAGTACTGAAGATGCCGCGCAAATCGTCGAGAAGCTGAAGACCGCGCAGGTCCCCTACCAACTCGAGGCCAACGGCACCGTGATTCAGGTGCCGGAAGACAAGGTCGCCGGCTTGAGGCTCGAGCTAGCCGCCGGCGGGCTTCCGCGTGGCGGCAGCGTTGGCTTCGAGATCTTCGATCGCTCGCGCATCGGCGCGACCGAATTCGAGCAGAACATCAACTTGCGCCGCGCCTTGGAAGGCGAGCTAGCTCGCTCCGTGATGAGCGTGGACGGCGTGAAAAATGCGCGCGTGCATTTGGTGCTGCCGGAACATCGGCTGTTTGCGGCGCGGGAAGAGAGCGCGTCGGCGTCTGTCGTCGTAAAGCTGGCAAATTCAGCCAATTTCGGGCGCCGAGAGGTGGCGGCGGTCGTGTACTTGGTGTCCATGGCGGTGCCTGGTCTGAATAAGGACCGCGTGTCCGTGGTCAGCACCGAAGGTTTGACGCTGCACCGTCCGAACTCTGACGCAACGGGCGCCGGCGATCTTGCGGGTGAGGGCGAAGAGCAGTCCCGAGTCATCGCGACGCAACTGGAGGGCGACGCCCAGGCTCAGCTCGAGCGGGTGGTGGGCCCCGGCAACGCCGATGTGCGCGTCAACGTCGAGCTGAACCCGGCTTCGAAAGAGCGCACGGAAGAGCTGTACGAACCGTCGAAAACCGCTCTGCGCAGTGAGCACAAGACCGAGGAAGTCAGCGGGACTGCCGAAGCCGGCGTGGCCGGCGTTCCTGGGGCCAAGAGCAACCTGCCGGACGCGAAAGAGGGCGAAGCCGAGGAGACGCCGCCTGGCGGTGGCGGCGGCATCCGCAAGAGCCAGACCCGCAACTGGGAGGTGCAGCGCATCACTCAGAAGACCACCACGCCACCAGGCGAAATCCGCCGCTTGAGCGTCGCGGTGGTGCTCAACGGCCGCTACGAAAAGCACGGGGAAAAGTCGGTATTCGTGGCTCGCACGCCGGACGAGGTGCAGTCCATGGCAGCGATCGTGAAGCACGCGGTCGGCTTCAACTCCGAGCGTGGAGACGAGGTAGAGCTGCGCGCCGTGCAGTTCGCGCGGCTCGACGCCGGCGACGACGCACAGGCGCTCGATCCGCTAGCCAAGTACCGCCGCTACCTACCGCTCGTCGCTGCCGGTTTGCTCGGCGTGCTGCTGCTCACCGCGGTGATCATGGTTTGGCGGCGCAATAAGGCGAAGAAGGCCGCGGAGGCCCTGGCTTTGGCTGCGCCTTTGGCGCCCGGCCAACTCGGCGGGCTGATTGCTGGCGAGCACGCGGTTCAGCTCGGCTCCGCGCAGGCGCGCACGCTGCTACTCGAGGACGCCGCGCCGGGCTCGGACGAGATCCGCGCGCGCGCTCTGGAGCTCGCCGCTAAAGATCCGGCGACCGCCGCGGTCGTGCTGCGCCGCTGGCTCAGTGTAGGTGCTCCTGCGCTGACCCCCGCTCCGTTGCCCGCCGAGTGACCTAAGCCCCCGTCCTCCCTCGCCGGGGATCACGAGGCGCGTTGGCTCGGCACAGCTCTCGCATGAGGAGCGAGACAAGTGATGGAGCTGAGTGGTCCAGAGAAGGCGGTGTTGATGCTCTTGTCTTTGGACGAGGCCACCGCCACTCCGATCCTCAGCGAGCTCGAGCCGGCCGACGTGCGTAAGCTGCGCGAGGCCGCCTCCAACATGCGAGCGGTCCCGGCCACGGCCCTGGAGCACGTGTATGCCGAGTTCATCCAGCAGACCAAAGAAGCGGTCGCGGTTCCTCGCGGTGGCGTTCGCTACCTGCGCCGCCTGGCCGGTCGGGCTTTGGGCGAAACCAAGGCTCAAGAGATCTTCGTCGACCAACAGCAGAGCGCGCTCGATCGCTTGGCGGGCGCTGAGCCGTCCGCGATTGCCTCCGTCATGGAGAACGAGCACCCGCAGCTAGTCGCCGCGATTCTGTCCCAACTGGACAACGAGAAGGCGGCGCGTGTGCTCGAGCAGCTGCCGGAGGCGAGCCGAGCCCAAGTGCTCGAGCGGCTCGGCACCATGACCGAGATCCCGTCTGCGTTGCTCGAGGAGGTTGCGACCGCCTTGTCCGCCGAGCTGCCGACCTCGCAGGCCGACACTGTGCGCACGGTCGACGGCATCGCGCGTTCCGCGGCACTGGTTCGTCGCATGGGTCGCGAAACCGGTGAGGCTCTGCTCGGCGTGCTCGAAGAGGGCAACCAAGAGCTCGCGACCGAGATCCGGCGCGCGATGTACACGTTCGAGGATCTGGGTGTGCTCGACGCGCGCGCGCTGCGCTCATTGCTCGAGGCCGTGCCCGTGGAGAAGTTGACGATGGCGATGAAGACCGCTTCGGAATCGCTCCGAAATCACATCTTTACCAGCATGTCCAAGCGCGCCGCAGAGCGCATCAAGGAAGATATGGAAGTGATGGGCGGCGTTCGCTTGGCGGACGTCGAAGGCGCACAACGCGAAATCGTCGAAGTGGCGCTGCGCTTGGATGCAGAGGGCACCATTTCCCTCGAGGCGAAGAGTGCGGTGGTTTGAAGCCGGGCGAAAGGGCGACGTCGAACCCATGGCAGACGGCCCGCGCAAAGTGACCTTTGCAACCGTGATCAATCCGCGCGTGCGTGCGCCCTCTTGGCTGCCGTCCGCGCGCGGTCGAGCGTTGAAGAAGGAAGAGCTGCCGAGCCTCCGGCCGCCGCCTTTGCCGAGCGAGTTCGTGGACGCGATTCGCCAAGAGCTCGAGCCCGAGCGCGCCGCG
>DATCFJ010000721.1:0-4800 GCA_036509605.1 Polyangiaceae bacterium
CGACTCGCGGAGCCGCGCGCAACGCAGCTAGGTTCGCCGAGCCGGTGAGCAGTAGCGCTGCACGCAGCTCTGCCTCGATGCCGTCGAAGAACTGACGCGCACCACTCGGTCCGCCGCGCTCCAGCGCTTGCAGTGCCGAGCGCGCGATGCCGCCCGCGCTTGCGCCCAGCGCGATGGCCTTGGCGATGTCGAGCCCTGTCCGGATGCCGCCCGTCGCGAACACAGTCTCGAAGCCGTGGCTGTGCACCCAGGCCACGCTGACTGCGGTCGGGATGCCCCACTCCCAGAACGCTTCACCGAGCGCTTTCTTCTCCGCCTTGGCGCGCTGCGTCTCGACCGCCACCCAGGACGTGCCGCCGGCGCCCGAGACGTCCACGTGCGCGATGCCGACACTGCGCAGCCGGGCCGCAACCGCATGCGACAGCCCGCAGCCAGTCTCTTTCGCGATCACCGGAACGGGCAGGTCTTCGGCCAGCCGCCGTAGCGTTTCGAGGCCGCCACGAAAATCACGGTCGCCCTCCTCCTGCACCAGCTCCATGGCTGGATTCAAGTGCACGCAGAGCGCGTCAGCGCCCACGCTGAGCGCGAGATCTTGGACCTCGGCGCTGCTCATTTTGGCGGCCTGGACCACGCCCAAGTTGCCCAAGAGCAGCGCGTTAGGCGCGACGCTGCGCACAGCATAGCTGCCCTTCGCCGTGGCGCGCTTGAGCATCGCGCGCTGGCTGCCCAGGCCAAAGGCGTAGCCGCGCTCTTCGGCGATGGCCGACAGCTCGCGATTGATGCGCTCGGCGCGGTCGGCGCCGCCGGTCATACCGGCGATCAGGATGGGGGCGCGCAGCTTCTTGCCCAGCACGGTGCAGCTCAGGTCGATCGAGTCGAGGTCTAGATCGGGGAGCGCGTCGTGTATCAGGCGCACGCACTCGAAGAGCGTGGTCGTGCGCTTGAAACCGACGTCCCCCGAGGTCGCGAGATCAAGGTGGTCGGTTTTGCGCTCCGCAATATCTGCCATGACTCCTCACTCTCATACTCGACGCACGGGGGCGTTCAAGTGGTAGTGTCGCGGGATACCACACGCCCCCCGCAGAGCGGCGAAACCAACCCGCGACGGGTCAGAGATTGTTACTTTGTGGACACGGCACTAGGCTCGCGCCCCCTCCACCATGCCCCCGCGTAAGCCGCCGTCCAGCCCGAAAAGCGCCAAGTCCCGCGTTTCCGCGAGCGCGGATCGCGAGCAGCGCGCGGCGCGTCTGTCCCCCAAGGCATTGCTGCACAATCCGTTCTTCGCACTACTCGGCGCCGTCCAAACGGAAGTGGACCTGCGCCTGCGCGGCTTTCTCGAAACGCGCTTGGACGTCGCGCGTCGCCATGGCCCCGAGGTCCTGGAGATGGTCTCGGCCGTTCGGGATTTGTGTTTGCGCGGCGGCAAGCGCTTGCGGCCTGCGCTGCTCGTGGCCGGCTATCGAGCCGCGAGCGAAACCGCCGATCTCGAGCCTGCGCTCGACGCGGGGGTCGCACTGGAGCTGCTGCAAGCCTACCTGCTCATCCACGACGACTGGATGGATGGGGATTTGGTGCGGCGTGGTGGCCCAGCGGTGCACGCGCACTTGGCCAAGCGTTTTCGCTCCGAGCACAAGGGGCACGCGTCTGGGATCTTGGCGGGTGACTACGCCTCCGCGGTGGCGCTGGAGGCGCTCAGTCAAGTCGAGATGAAGCCTTCGGCGGCGCTGCCCGCGCTGTCCTGCTTCGCGGAGATGCAGCTGGATGCGATCGCTGGTCAGCAGCTGGATCTGATCGGCGGTGAGTACGACGTCGAGCTCGCCTACCAACTGAAGACGGGCAGCTACACCGTGCGCGGCCCGCTGCGCCTGGGCGCGATTCTCGCGGGGGCCGGCCCCGCTACGCTGCGCTCCCTGGACCGCTTTGCCTTGCCGATCGGCGTTGCCTTTCAGCTGCGGGATGACTTGCTGAGCGCGTTTGGCGAGCCCAAAAAGACCGGCAAACCGCTGGGCAATGATCTGCGAGCCGGCAAGCGCACGGCCCTGTTGGCTGCCGGCCTGAAGCTCGCCAAGGGCAAAGCGCTGCGCGCGCTGAAACGCGTCGTCGGCAACCGCGCAGCGACTGACGTCGAGCTCGGGGCCGCGCTCGCCGTGCTCGAGAGCAGCGGCGCGCGCGCGGTGATCGAGGCGCGCGTGACTGAGCTGGCAGGCGCCGGTCTGCGCGAGATCAAGCGCGGCGTGAGCCGTCAGGGCGCGGCGCTTCTGAGCGGCGCGACCGAGGCGCTCACTGCACGTCGGAGCTGAGGGGGCATGGCGCGCGCCAACGGCAAAGTAGTCCTGCTCGGTGAGCACGCTGTGGTGTACGGCGTGCCCGCGATCGCCGCCAGCATCGAGCGCGGCGTCGAAGCGCGCGCGCTGCTTTCGCAGACATCCACGTTACGCATCGGAGAGCGCAGCGCGTTGCCAGAGGACGACTCCGATCTGGCGCGCGGCTTCAAGGCCTTGCTCGAAGCGTTGGGCGCGCCGCCCGTGGCCGTCGAAGCGACCCTGGAATTGCCGCCCGGATCGGGCTTGGGCGCGTCCGCCGCGTTGGGCGTCGCCATCGCGCGCGCCGTGATTTCAGCCGCTGGGCAAGGCTCGGACAGCGCGCGGGTGCTGTCAGCTGCGGCCGCGTGGGAAGGCGCTCATCACGGTAACCCGTCAGGCGTAGACGCGGCGGCGGCCGCCAGCGACGGCTGCATCTGGTTCGAGAAAGGTGTGGGCATGCAACCGCTCGCGCTGGCTCGCGATCTCCGCTTGGCGATTGGCCTGGCAGGTCCGCCCGCGAGCACCAAGGCGATGGTCGAGAGCGTGGCTCGTTTGCGCGAGCGCCGGCCGGCGGTCGTCGACAAAGCTTTGGAGGGCATCCGGGCACTGGTGAAGAACGCCCGGCTGTGCCTCGAGTCGGGAGACATGCCCGGGCTCGGCTCATTGATGAACTACAACCAAATGCTGCTCTCCGGGCTCTTCCTTTCCACCGAGGGCATCGAGAGCTGTTGCGCGTTGGCGCGCGACGCTGGAGCTCTGGGTGCGAAGCTCACTGGCGCGGGTGGCGGCGGCGCCGTGATCGCGCTGTGCGATGGAGATTTTGAGCCAATTTTGGCGGTTTGGCGCGCGGCGGGCATCGAATGCTTCGGTAGTCAGGTGCGCGCGCAGCGGGTGTCCGCATGAACGGCTTCGGCAAGGCGATTGCGCATTCCAACATCGCGCTCGCCAAATACTGGGGCAAGGCGGATGCCGTGCGCAATCTGACGGCCGTGCCTAGCCTGTCACTCACCCTGGCCGCGTTACGCACTGTCACCTCCGTGCGCTTCGACCCCGCGCTGGCTGCCGACGAATTCAACCTGGCCGGCGCTTCTGTTGGGGGGCGTCCACTGCTACGGGTCAGCAAGTTACTCGACACCGTGCGCGACGAAGTCGGCAGTGCCACGTTCGCGCGCGTCGATTCCGTCAACGACTTTCCGACGGCTGCGGGGCTCGCGTCCAGCGCGTCCGGGTTTGCAGCGCTGGCCATGGCGGCGACGCGCGCAGCGGGTATGGACGCCTCGCTGGCTCAAGTGAGCGCCTTGGCGCGCGCGGCATCCGCGTCGGCCGCTCGCTCAGTGTATGGCGGCTACGTCTCGCTCGGCGCGCGCGCTGAGTCGGCCGAGCGGGTTGCCCCCGGCCCGGCTTTTCCCCTGGAAATGCTGGTCGCGGTCACGCTCGCCGGCCCTAAAGCGACTGCTTCGACGGACGGCATGGGCCACACCCAAGACACGAGCCCGTACTATTCGGCCTGGGTCGAGGCAGCGCCCGCCGTTTACGACGAAGTCGAGCGCGCGGTGCGTGCGGCCGACTTCGACGCGCTCGGTCCTGCCGTCGAGCACAGCGCGCTGATGATGCATGCCTCGATGCTCGCCGCGCGCCCGGCGCTGATCTACTTCGCGCCCGCCACGCTGCGCGTGATGGAGCGCGTGCGCGCGTTCCGTCTCAGTGGCGGCCGCGCTTACTTCACGATGGACGCCGGGCCGCACGTCAAAGTCCTGGTCGAGCCCAGCGCTGCCGGTGAGCTCGAAGTCGAGCTTGCCAAGCTGGAAGGCGTCACCCAGGTGCTGCGGAGCGCGGCTGGCCCGGACGCTTACTGGGTCGAGCAATGAGTCGCGCGCGCGCTCCAGGCAAGCTCGTGCTGTCCGGCGCGTACGCGGTGTTGTCCGGCGCGCCGGCGCTGGTCGCCGCGGTCAACCGCTATGTGCTAGCGGACAGCGTTTACCCCGCGAAGTTCCTCACGCCCGAGGTGCTGGCGGCCATCGGTGGTCGCCCGGCGCCCTGGTTCGACGCCGATGATTTACGCGAAAACGGCCAAAAGCTGGGGCTCGGTTCGAGCGCGGCGATCGTCGTCGCATCGCTGGCCGCGCTCGAGCTGGACGAGCACGCGGATCTCGACGACGCCGCACTCTGCGCGCGCGTGTACGAGCGCGCGCTCGTCGCACATCGCGCGGCGCAAGGCGGCGGCAGCGGCGTGGACGTCGCATCGAGCGCGCACGGCGGCGTGCTCGCCGCTCGTCGCCGGGGCGGCGAGCTCGAGCTGTCCAAGGTGAGCCTGCCTCAGGGCCTGCAGTTCGAGGTTTGGGGCTGCTCGACCAGCGCGTCGACGGCCGCGTTCTTGGCGCGCATCGCCGAATTTGCGGCCCGTGATTCGGTGCGGCACCGCGCCTGCATCGGCGCGCAGGCAGACGCCGCGGAGGCCGCGCTCGACGCCGTAGAGCGCGGTCACGCCGCAGATTTC
>DATCFJ010000722.1:0-3272 GCA_036509605.1 Polyangiaceae bacterium
GACCAGCGAGGCTTCGAGCCGCACGATGCGATAGCCGGCGCGCACGAGCGCCGCATCGCGACGCGCATCAGCGCGCCCACGCTCGGCGTGATACACGCCGTCGACCTCAATCACGAGACGCTCTGCCGGAGCCAAGAAGTCCGCGATGAAGCGACCGAGCAAGGGCACTTGGCGGCGAAAGACCGCGCCTAAACGACGCCCGCGAATGCGCGACCACAAGAGCTCTTCCGTAACGGTCGGCGAGCCGCGCATTACGCGAGCGCGCTCTGCGAGGAGCTCTGCGCGCTGGTTGCTACGAGACCGAAACGAGGGCTTGTTGTTGGTTCGAGTCATGCCCTCAAAGGCGCAGGCGACGTGACAGCCCCCCGATTCGGAAGCGACGTACACGACGGGGCTGGCGCGGCGCGTGCGCCCTCTCGCATGACTCGAACCCACAACAAGCCCGAGCCGGCACGCGAGCCAGCTTGCGATGCCCGCAGCTCGCTACGGAGCAACAGTTGGGCAAGAGGCAGCCATCGGACCCTCCGCCGCGCGCGGCGCGCCTTGGCGCCGCGTCCGGCGTTGAGGGTCCCGGGCGCACCCCTTCGGGTGTCACGAAGCGCGTCGCGCAGCGCCAAAGGCGCGAGCACGACCGGCCGCGCCACGACGCTCACCGCAAGGAGCAGCACCTCAGCTGGATAGAGCGACGGCCTCCGGAGCCGTAGGTCATAGGTTCGAATCCACTGGGGCGCGCTGATTGAACTGGTGGGATTGATTCGGGCTCTTCTCGCGTCGCTTCAAGACCCGACTCGGCGAGTGTTTCGAGCAGGAGTCACAGCACACGGCCGGCGCCAAAGCTAGCGCACCCAAAGTGCGAGACCTGACCGGGCTCGAGGTGCTAGAAAACCAGCGAGGGTGCGACGCCACGAAACGGGCAGGCTTTTCTACGTTAGGGAGGGAGGACTATGGACACGGCGCGTCTCTATGTCGGGTGGATGAGAATCGCGGCTGGCCTATTGCTCACTACGATGGGATGTTCCACGACGTCGACCATCGTGCGCATCCATGAGGGCAAGATTGAAGGAGACATCGTGGGGGGATCCGCCGATTCGATTTTCGTCGCCAGAGACGGCGGGGGCGAGTGCGAGATCAAGCGCGACGATATCAGCTTGATTGACTACCCGGGCAACGTGCACAGAAACGCGGGGGTGGCGGTTCTGGTGTACGGGGGGCTCAACATCGCCGTGGGAGTGCCCGCATGCAAGGAGCGCACGCAAGACAAGGCGGCTTATTGTACGGGCGTATTCCTTCCCGCCGCGATCGGACTCGGTTTGATCGCCTGGGGTCTGGTGGTGGAGCACGGTCAGACCTCCGCGGTCGCGGATATGTCACGACCGTCGCCGCCGCAGCCGAACAAAACACCGGGCAACTCGAGACTAGCTAGGCCCTGCCCCACGCCGGGAGATCCATGATGCGGAAAGCGCTTGGCACTGCTCTCGGCTCGAGCGTCGCAGCTTCAACGGCGCTCTGCGCCCTGTGGGCGACCGGATGTGTGCAGTCCTACAAGGCGCCGGCCCTTCCCAACAATCAGCTTGCCCTGGTGACTCTCGATTCGAGCGCGAGCGTGTTGGACGTGGACGGCCTGGCCCCGCCGTCGGGCCACAACGGGCAGAAGCTCAAAGAGTTCTTCGTGGGCGCCGGCTGCCGCGAAGTGACGGCGAAGTACGAGGAGTCGTACTTCATCTGGGGCGGTAAGAAGGCGGAAAAGGCCGGCCTCGGGACTGGCCTCGCCGTGTCGCTCGCAAACACCGAACAGCACGACTATGAAACGATGAAGCCGATTCGCTTCTTCGTCCCTACGAAAGCCGGCCGAAAATACTGGATCACCGCAACCTTCACCGGCGACGAGTTCCTGCCCCGTGTCGTCGAGATCGAACCGAGCGGCGACGCTGTCAACAAGTTCCTGCCCGACGAGCCCTGCAAAACCAGCGCACAGCCGTAGCGACAGAGCAGCCTTTGGTGTCGAGCTGAGCAAGCGAGATAGCCAGCCAAAACTGCCAAGCCGCTGCGGTAGACTCGCCGCGTCTCGCGTGACTCGAACCAACGACGAGCCCGGCCGCCGCACGAACCTGTTGCGATGTTCGCAGTTTCCGACGCCCCAAAGTCAGCGGCAGGTCCGCGAGAAGCGGCCGTCGGACCCTCGGCCGCGCGCGGCGACTCTTCATCGAGGCGCCGCGTCCGGCGTTGAGGGTCCCGGTCGCACCCCTTCGGGTGTCACGAAGCGCGTCGCGCAGCGCCAACGGCGCGAGCACGACCGGCCGCTCTACGACGCACACCGCAAGGAGCAGCACCTCAGCTGGATAGAGCGACGGCCTCCGGAGCCGTAGGTCATAGGTTCGAATCCACTGGGGCGCGCCAACCTACGACGTGTGTACGAACTTTCTCCGGAGTGGCTCCGAGTGAGGTCCCAGAGCCTTTTTCTGCGAGCAGTGCGATCATGCCGTCGACACGGTGGTAAACCACTGCCTCGCCATCTGTGATCACGACGCGCTCGACGAGTGCTTCAAAGTAAGCGCGCAGGAGGGAACGGTCTCCGACTTGCACGGCGGACTCGAGCCTATGCCGCAAGCGGTGCGTCGCATCCGGCTTGTGCAGGAATGGTGGCAGCACCCGAGGCGACCGGAGACTTCCCAGCTCGAGGACTGTGGCCTGCCGTTGGGCGTGAAGGACCCGTAAACGTTCCGCGCCCAACTCGGACAAGTCAGCGCCGTTTTCAAAGGATTCCTCCCACCGCAGAATTCGGCGCGAAACGTCCAGTGCGGTCCTTTCCAACGCGGCACGGCGTACGCGAACGCTCTCCGCTGCCTCAGCATTGCCGTCACGAAAAGCCTGCAGGGCCTGGGCAACGTTTGCACCCTCTAGCTCGGCAACCAAGTGCCCGGTGAGTAAACCTTCGAGTGCCTCGACACGCATCCGAAACCCCCGGCAGGCGCTACGACCCGCACGGCAAAACGCACGACAGTTGTAGTAGCGGTAGGCGCCACGTTTGCCCGGTGGTCGCTTTCCACTCGTCTCGAGTTGGAGCGGCTGTCCACAATGACCACATTGCAGGAGACCTCCGAGCAGCTGAGTAGGAGCGCCCACGGTTCGAGATTCACGGGCGACAGGATCGCGCTCGCGTCGATGCTGCTCGGCAGCCTTGAACGTCTCGATCGAGACGATGGGGGTCACCGTCATCTGGATATGCTCAGCCTCCGGGCGGAGCCGAGCCGGCGAGATGGCACCCCATTGGA
>DATCFJ010000723.1:0-8804 GCA_036509605.1 Polyangiaceae bacterium
GCAGCTCGCGGCGCCACATTGGAAACGACCTGCTCAAGCTCGTCGAAACCATCAGAGTTGCCCGCGGATGCCGAGCAATCATCATGCAGAACTTCGTGGGCACTCTCGTGGTCGACTCCGTGGGTGTGCTGCTGGCCGCGTTCAACCTGCTGAACCCGCTGCTGGCAGCATTCATCCACGTGGCTTCAGAGCTCGCATTCATCTTGAACTCAACGAGGTTGCTGCCAGGAACGGCCGCGGCCATGCGCCGTCGCGGGGGCAGCCGGAGCAGCGCTGCACCCTGACGTCCATCCAAATCAAATTGTGGTTCAAGTCAGTCGGTACCACGCCGAGCGGCGATTTGCGCGGAGCGCTGAACGTGAAAACCTCCCGAACTTCGTCCTCGATGCGGGGCCGGGCCGCAGTGATTCCGATGGGCTGAACGCATTCGAGTCCACGGTCGCGCGTCACCTGTGATTCTCTTGAGACGGAGACGCGGGTCGTGTCACTCGTTACCGCATGAGGATCTATCGGCTCAGTCAGGCCGAGTTCCGGGCGTGGCGTGAACACGAGACGCGCGCGGAGCTCACGAAGCGAATTTTCACCGAACACGGCGTCGCGCAAATCCGCGCGCCGAGCGGACATATTTTGGGCACTGCGCGCCAAAGCAACGAGCGCGTGCCGATCGAGCGTGCGAAGACCCGCGCAGCCCATCACGCGATTCGTCCCGGGGAATGCATGTGTCGGGAGTGGCAGAAGCCGCCCGGCAAGGAGGACGAGCATCACCCGATCTGCGTGAATAAGGCGTCGTGGGAATCGCAGCAGGCGCACGACCCCGACGCGCCGCGCGATCGGGTTGTCGTTTCGACGACGGTGGCGCACGCGGCGCCAAGCGAGGGCACCGCGCCCACGCAGCCACCTCTGCCAGCGGTGGCGGCACTGCCGGCGGTAGCGGGCGAGCCGGAGACCAGGCAACCGTCGGCGAGCGCCACTCCCGAGCCGGCAACCTGTATCTGTCAGGTCTGGGCCGGAGTGAGCAGTGGACACCACCACGCTCTGTGCCAGTTTCGCAGCCAGTGGGACCGCGAGCACGCGGTTTCAGTCCCACAGCTCATCGAGCTCGAGATCGGCGTCGTTGCGCGCGAGGCGTCGGCTGAAGAGGCGGCAGCAAGCAAACGAAAGGAGCCGGAAGATGGCGTCGGCGCGGTCGAGCTCAGCGACGGCAAGCTGTACTACGTGAGGACCGGGTGAGCGAGCTCACTGTCATCCCGCTCGCGCGTATCCGTCCAAACCTGAACCAGGTGCGGCGAACCTTTCACCGCATCGACGAGCTGGCTCGGTCAATCGCGCAGTACGGCCTGCTGCAAAACCTCGTGATGCGTCCCCTCGCCGAGGCCGGGTACTACGAGATCGTCGCTGGCGAGCGCCGATACCGAGCACTCACTCTGCTGGCCAAAGACGGTCGCCTCGAGCCGGCCGAGGTGCGTTGCTTCGTCATCTCCGGCGACGGTGCGTACGAAAACATCATCGAGAATGTCGTACGCGAAGATGTTCCGGTTTGGGAGGTCGGGCGCACCTACCTGAGCTTTCATGAGTCCGGGCTCACGCAGGCCGAAATCGCGGCGCGCGTCGGCAAGACGCAGGGCCACGTTTCGACCGCAATGATTCTCCCGAGAAACCTAGCACCGGCCGTCGTGGTGCGACTCTCCCAGCTGCCCGCGAACACGGTCCCCGTACAACGCCTGCTGCGGCTATCGGCGCTGATCGACGACGAGAGCGAGCCGGACGAAGCCTCGCAACTCCGGCTCTTCAAACAGATGCTCGAGTCGCCCACGCGCCACGGCCGACGCGCAGCGCAGCCTCGCACCCAAAAGGAAATGGTGTGGCAGCGCTTTCAAAGGCTGCGCCAAGGCAAGGTCGGCATTCGCGTCGACCCCGTCTACCAGCCCTTCCTCGACTCGCTGCTCAAATACCTGGCGGGCGAAAACAAGGGGCTCGCGTCGTGACGCCGTTCTTCCGCCCGAGCACCCCGCTCACGCGCGCGTGGGCGGTCAATCGCGAAGCGCGGCACAAGCTCGCACGCTGGCTTGCGCGCGAGTTCGCCAAGACAGGCGTCGCAGTGTGCACCGACGCGCTCTCCATCGTTGCGTGGGTAAACCCGCTCGCGCAGATCAAGTTCGCGACACCGCCGTTTCAAAAGGTCGAGCGGCATCAGTGCGTCAACAATCCGACTTGGCGCGATTGCGAGTGCCGACGATGGTTCGATCCGGAAAGCGGCGGGGCTTGGGGGAAGCGCGGCAGTGAGGCGCATCATCCGCTTTGCATTTTTGATGAGAAGGCGCTCGGCCGTTGGCGGGAGATTGATGTCCCGCGCAGCGTCACCGACCAGGCGGAGCTCGGCGGCTTCCTAGACCAATGAAACGCGACCGCTAACGGTCGTCGTCCTCACTGCCCGGCAGGTGTAGCTCCGGCAGCATGCGAACGTGAAGGACTCGAACGACGAGCACGGTGGCGTCCTCTCCTGTTGAGTCGGTCTCAGGGAGTGAGCTCTAAGCACGAGCCGTACCGCTCACATACATCGCGTAAAGCCCGAATTTTTGTTGAAAACGTTTCGCGAGCGAGACAGTGGGTAGACACTGACAACCCGTGGCCAGCTGCATGCGACCCTTGCGGCATTGCGGCCGAAGGAATGGGCCAGTGCGAAGCCCGGCGCCGCCCAGGCGAAGAACGCGCAACAATATCCAGATCGTGTTGCGCTCAGTTCTCCGCCTCGGCAGCTGGCACGGCTAGCAAGCTCGGTTCCGGCCGAGTTGCCAAAGCTCAAGCGCGGCGACGATCTGATCCCCGATATCCCGAACGACGCCCAGGTCGCCAGGATTTTGGAGCTCAGCTCCCCCTCCCAACGCCGAGCCTTCCTATTGATGGCGTACGCCGGCCTTCGCCCGAACGAAGTGCGCGCCCTCGAAAACCGGAACGTTCGCCTCAACTCGAACAAAGCCGAACCCCACTCAGGATTCATCTGGGTCCGCGAAGGCGAATCGTACGGCGAGCGGCATTCGCCCAAAACCGGCCAGCGCCATATCCCAATCGGCGGGCCACTCCTCGACGAACTTGCTCAGGCCACCGGCTCACCAGAAACCTGCGTAGCCCTCACCGCCCAGGGACGTCCCTGGGCTCAGTGGGGTCTCTACCAAGCGTTCTTACGAGCCTGCTGCCGAGCCAAGATCGAGGGCTTCACCGTGTATAGCCTCCGTCACTACTCCATCACACTTTGGCTTCGCGCCGGAGTGCCGGTGCACGTGGTGCAACGAATGGCCGGCCACAAGCACCTCGCCACGACTGCACGCTACATTCACTTGCTTCGCGGCGATCTAGACGACGCCGCCGTGCGCATTGGCAACATAACATGCTGGCAACAGCCTCACCTACCCCTGCCGCTGCGCCACCTCCTGACGCAGCGTAACGTTCTGTCATTACTGCGGAGCCGATTTCGAGACTCGAACTCGAGACCTGCGGTTTACGAAACTGCGGGCCCCTGCTGGCTACTTCCCTGTCTGGCGCAGGATCGCTCAGGTTTTGCGGAATCACCAGCTTGTCTCGGCGACGCAACGCGGGCATTGACGAATGCGTGTTGAAGAGCTTGGTGAGCCGCGTGACTACCGCCACCAGGCGCGCATTGCGCCGCGCGAGCACAGCTCTTCGTGATGCATCTCGACCCGCTGCACCGCTCGTGGGTCTGGTCACCGATCTGTTCCGACCTCGCCGACTCTTGCTCAGCGAAAACGTGCTCCTGCGTCAGCAGTTGCTGGTTCTCCGGCGACAGGTCAAGCGCCCGAAACTCACCGTGCTCGACCGCGCGGTCATGGTGATCGCGAGCGCTCTCACCGGCACCTGGCGCGAATCGGTGCTCTGGTGAAGCCCGAGACAATCCTGCGCTGGCATCGGCAGGGGTTTCAAATGTTCTGGCGCTGGCGGACCGGTCTTGCCATGCTCGAAGCGGCGGGCGATTACGTAGCCCCCTGGTCGGCGATTGCCCCCGCACCGGCAGCGGGATACCTGTCCCACATGCCATCCAAACGTCGCGTCGACCCGCAGCAGGAGGCGTGGCGGGAGTTGCGCCAGATTCTCGACGACGATGTCACCTCCCTGAGGGACCTGTGGAATCGGGTGCTAGTATCGTCCGCGAAATGGAGAGGGGTCGCCGGACTGCCGACGGTGCTGGTGCTCAAATTCTTGCGGGATGAAGATGCGCACGTGCTGAGTGTGCTACCCGCACTGAAAGGCCATCTGCGCCTGCGATTGGGCAAGATCGGCGAGTCCGATCCAGACCCCAAAGAAGCCGCGAAGGCCGAGCGGCTGTTGGCGAAACTTGGCGGGTCGTAGAAGTTCCAAAGGAGGTTCATTCGAAATCCCCCGCGTATTGGCGCGACGTCGCCCCGTGCCGCGCGCTTCAGGCGTCGCGATGCGTAGCAGCGGGATCCTGCGGCGGATCCACAAGTAGCCAGCAGGGGCTTTCGCGATAGCGGCGAAAACCAGCCGCAACTTTGCCAGCAACATGTCGGAGCACGAGACCGATCTGCGCCGAGACCACCCGTAACTTCAAGCCCTTGTCGCAATTGAAATCTTCACGATCCTGTGCCGGAGGAACGTGGTAGCTACAAAAACCCTACGAGCCCGACGGACTCGATACTTCGCGTGCGGCACTGACGGGTGGTGAGGGTATGCCGCGGAGGATCGGCGGACGAGCGTGACCGAGTCAACCCGGCAACGGGTGACGTTCAACATGTAGTGGTCACGAGCGTGCGCAGCAATAGCTGGAGGCTAGCGCTTGAAGCGATGGTCTCCGCCGATCCCGCTACCGAGCACGAGCTTTTCGACGTGGCGCGGAGTCGCGGGAGGAGCCGGCTTCATCACTGCGCTCTTCTGCGTCTCAAGTGCACCGCGCCCCTTCGCATCGCCTGCAGCGCGCTTCCCAGTCGGAGGCTCGGCGCGGGCGCGCACCGGAGCGATGTTTCGATCGAGGCGCCCAGCGTGCTCGAAGGCTTGCACCAGTTGCTCCACGAGCGGACGGGCGCGGGCAAGGGTGCGCTCGACTTGAACTCTATTGCGCGCGATCGCCGCAGCGTCAGATGCCTTCTGAGCCAACTCGCCGAGCGCGCTCAGAGTCGCGTCCAACATCTGCACGTAGCGTCGGTCCAAGGCGTACAGCGTGCAGCGCTTGCGCGCGCCGGGGGAGCCCCGTTCCAGCAGTTCGTGCGCTGTGTCCCGCAGGCCTTGCAGCGCGCCCGAGAACGTTGCGACCGGATCCTCGCCCTCGGCGGGCACCCCCAGTTGCGGCACCCCCGACACGGTCTGGATGACGGAACGCGCTTGCTTGGCCAGGTTTTCCGCTCGCTCCAGCGCCGATGCCAGGTTTTCACCGGCGTCCCGGACGTCGACCTCGGACTGGTGATATTCGGCGAAGCTGCGATCCAAACGCAGACATTGATCTACGGTCAGACCGATCAGATCGATCGAGCAGCCACGCAGCAGGGCGCGCTGCTCGGGCGTGCAAGCGCGCCAGCGCGCGTGGGCCGCGATGCAGACCTCGGCTGATTCCTCCACGAACTTGGGAATGGCCGACAGGTCGACCGCGTCGCTCGTTCCGTGTAGGGTTTCGCTGGCCGCTTCGAACAGCCCCTGGTCGGGCGCTCCAAGCTGGCGAGCGAGCCGCTCGAGCTCCACCGCCGCCGCCGTTTTTGGGGCAGGCCGCCTGGACTCACGACCATTCATGGTCCTCGCTTGGCGTCGATGTTGCGTCGATACACGGCTCTCCCTTGAACGATGAACGGCCGGCCGCCGGAATTCTTTGCTCGGAATTTGCCAGGAAGACGATGGTTCCCAATGGTGTCTGGTTGGCCTTAAGGCCGTCAGCGACTGGCCGTTTGGCTGACGCAGCCCCCCGTGTCCAAGACCCCCGGGTCGTCCCTTGGGATCGACTGATTCGGCCATTCGCGGTTCTCCCTGGCTCCGACCTTACCGGAACGTCCGCACCGTAGAGACGGGGGCGTCTCGGCGACGACTACAGCCGGCCCGACACCATTCTTCGCTCCGGCCCACGACGCAGCTCGCCGAGCCAATCGGCGTGCGGCTCGACGATGAGCGCCCGAAGGTGCTGAGCAGCATCGAGTGCCTCACTCCGTCGCTCGGGGTTCGGCGCGGGGTACGCGAGCGATCGCAAAGTGACGATCATCGGCGAACCCAGCAGCGAGGTGATCGTCATCCATGTAGATGACGCGCGGCGGGATCATATGGGACTTGAGTGCGCTCCCGACTCGGGCGTGCCCGATCTCAAACACTTGGAAGACCGTGAACACGTGCGCGCACGCGAGCAGTGCGGGCCTGATCCGCGGCCAGAGCGACGCCGACCGCTTCGGCTGCACGCTGGCCGCCACAGTGGACGGCGCGAGCTTCATGACACGTGTCATGAACGGCGGCGACGCAGAGTTAAGCGACGATCTCAGACCGCGGACGCCCGAGGCCGGCTAGGGTCCGCGCCGGGAGCGCTCAGATCTCCCCAATCGACGTTGGGGAACGGTTTGCCGAGTTTCGCGAACAAGTAGCCTTGCAGCAGGTCGCAGCCGAGCTCAATCAGCGTGTCTCGCTCATCCGCGGTCTCCACGCCTTCGGCGACGACCTCGATGCCCATTCCCCGCGAGAGCTCGATCATCGAGCGAACCACCTTGCTCTTGGTGGCGTTCTTGTGGACGTCTCGGATGAGCGACATGTCGAGCTTGACGACCTCAGGTTCGAGCAAGGCAAAGCTCGAAAGCCCGGCATACCCCGCGCCCATGTCGTCCACGGCGATGCGAAAGCCCATCTCGCGCAGCGCCGCAACCCGTGTTCGAGCGTCCCGGACGTCTTCGAGCGATGAGCGCTCCGTGATCTCGAGCACTACCCGTTTCGCGATCTTCGAAAGCGGCGCGTCAGGGTTGACAAGGTCCGGGTCCAGCAGATCTCGCACATGAAGGTTCACGAACAAGCGCGGAACTTGCGGCGACTTTGCGACTTCACTAGCCGACTTCGAGCGGATCGCGCGTCCAAGCACGTCAAGTCGCTCGAGCCGTTCGGCCGCGTCGAGCACGGATCCCGGATGCGGGAGGGCGGGCTCATTGCTGCGAAGCAGGCTTTCGTACGCGTAGAGCGTGCGGGTCCTGACGTCCACGATCGGCTGGTAGGCCATCCAGAGGCTTTCAACCGTTCGGTCGAAGCTCGCCTCGAGGCCCGCGCGATCGCCGCCGAGCGCCGCGCTCTTTCCGAGGAGCTCGGAGGCCTCCTGCTTGGTCCGCGCCATGCGGTGCATGCGTACGGCGTGCTCGACGACCTGGCACAGGCTGTCCTTGCGGATGGGCTTGATGAGATATTGAAACGCCCCCATCTCGACGGCTTCGGCCGCGGTCTTCACGGCGGGCTGCCCCGTCGCGAGAATCACGGGGACGAGCAGGTCCCGGCGTCGCACCTCGCGGAGCAGCTGTATGCCGTCCATGTCGGGCATCGCGATGTCGCTGACCAGCACATCGAAATGGCCGGCAGAGAGCTTCGCCATCGCCTCGGTCCCGCGTGATGCCGTCGTGACCTCATGGCCCCGTGCCCTGAGGACCCGCGCGAAGCCCCGCTGTGCTTCCGGTTCGTCGTCGACGAGCAAGACGTGCCCGAGCTGCGGCGTTTCACTCGACGCCAAAGTCGCCGCCGCGAATCCTCCCGAACTGGTGATCGGCGGGGGAACGCTGCTGCCGATGACGGCATCCACCGACGCGCTGGGCATGGACGCGGGGGGACGTCCGGAAAGAGCCTTGTTCATCGAGACGAGCGTGTCCATGCGCCCCCCCAGAACTTCGCGCTCCTGCGCGTGCTGTCGCGTGAGCTCCATGACTGTCGAACCGACGGGGCGCCCGACGGCCGCGAACTCGTCGCCCCCGTGAAGCGGCGACGGCGGGAAGTCGGTCAGGGCCTTGACCCGCTTGCGGACCTCGGTCGCAAGACAGACCACGAGGCCGCACGCCGCGAGCGACAGCCCGACAAGCAGGTACCGCAGGAAATGAAGTCGCTCGAGGTGCGCGCGGCCGAGCTCTCGGCATGCGTCCCCGCCCGCGCGGCCGCAGCCCAGCATCTCCAGGGCGGTGTCGCGCTCGAGTCCTTGAAAGGCCCAAAGGTTTGCCCCTCCGACGACCACGGACACTCCGAGCAATACGGCGGAGAGGGTGGTGAGCCTGGCGGTCAACCGGCGCGTCCGCGACTGCTTCTCCATCTTGGTCCGTACCCTGCAATACGGACGGCCTCGATGTGCGATAAGGTCGTCCCTGCCGGGTGAAGGGCCTATCCTGGATCTGGGGTCGAAACTCAGCCGCGCCACGCGCGGGCGAAGCGCCGCGCTCGTTTCGGCGCTCGCTTCCACGCATGTGAGCCAGACACCTTTCGGGGATGGGTGCTCGAAGCGAACCAGAAAGACGCTTCTTATGCCGTGCTCGGCATGGCCCGCGGAAAAGCAGGATCGCTTCCAACCCAAATTCGGCCCGAAGCCAGATGTTTGACCAAGCGCGCTATCCCCGACTGGCTGAAGGCCCGCGGCTGCTCCGCGTACCCGAAGGCAACGTGACTCGTCGACCCTCACGCAAGCGCGGAAGCGACCGATGATCGACTCGCCAAAAGGATTGCCGCCGGTAGCGGCGCCAACGCAGGCGGCACCGCGGCCGCGGGACGCTCCTCCACTGGAACGAGCGGAGTCGCTGGCATCGCGACGAATTGCACAAGGGCGAGGCTACCGTTTGCGCGGACCTGACTGCTCA
>DATCFJ010000724.1:0-10823 GCA_036509605.1 Polyangiaceae bacterium
GGGGTCGTGTAGCGCGTCTTGCCGCAAGATGCCGAGCCGGCGCTGCACTTCAATGCGGCGCGGGCCGCGTACTTGCTTGAGCTCAACGCCGAGCATGGCGACCGCGCGATCGACGCGGCCAGTCCTTTCGTAGGCGTCTGACAAAACTGCGGCAGCGCGCAGTGATACGCTGCGATTTTCGAGCAACGCTTCGGCCGCCTTCAAGGCCATCGCGTGATCCGGCGCCAAGCTGAGCAACCCTTCGACGTGACCGAGCGCGCGAGTTGGATCCTTGAGCTCGGACAAGCACAGATCGACCAGCCACTCGCGAAGCAACGTGGCTTCTTCGGCGCTCGGCGCCGGGTCGCGACGCAGGGCTTGCTCGAGTAAGTCGACCACGTCCTTGTGTCGGCCACGCGCAATCAGCCGCTGCACGACGACGGCACGGACGTCTTCTCGGCTCGGATCGAGCAGCAAAATGCGCTGGCCGATCTCGATGGTTCGCTCTTCGTCGCCCTCGGAATCCTTCACGAGCTCCGAAGCTTCGTGCAAAAACAGTGAGCGCCGCCCGAGATCAGCCTCGCGTGAGCTGGCATCGACGTATAGCTCGGCGAGCTTAATGTTCTCACCGGCACGACGCAGCAACGTCTCGAGCACCGGAAAGGCCTCTGGGTGACCGGGGACTGCAGCGGCTGCGCGCGTCGCATGCGCAATCGCACCTTCGGTGTCGCCGAGCGCTTCGGAGAAGAACTCCGCAGCACGCAGGTACACGAAGGCTTGCTGCTCGGGCTGCAGCAGCTTCACGCGCTTTTCGGAGACGGTTTGCTCGTAGGCAAAAGCCAGATCGGCGACCTTGTCATGGCGTGCAGCTGCGGCGTGTAGGCGCTGCCAAGCGTCCACGGGTTGTTCGCCTTTGGCGACTGCAGTCACCAACATCTCCAGCACTTCCGCTGGATTATCGAGGCGCTGCTCGAGCGCTTCGGCGACTTCCCACAGCTTCAGAGCTAGAACGCTGACGGGTCGACGACGGCCTTCCTGAGTCGGAGGGATCGTGGACATGGTTCGGAGGCAAAGGCTACCAGACCTGTTTCGCGGTTGCTCAGACGTTTGTTGCCGCGAAATACCTACATTGGTCGGCGAGCGCCGCTGCGCCTTGCGCCGTTCACCTCTTGGCGCGTCTTGCCGCGTTGGCGCGCGTTCCGCGCGCGCATTCGGCACCGGCCTTTCAGCCCTGAGCAGATGAACAGAACGCCTACGGCGCGGAAGAAAGAAAACGGACGAGGTGCCCGCTCACGTCATCCGGCAAATCACGATGCAGCCAGTGTCCGGCGTTAGTAAAATGTTCGACTCGCACCAGAGGCACGTAACTCTCGAGCCCAGTCAGCAGCAAACGGCCGGACAGCGCTTGATCCTGGTCGCCCCAAAGCACGAGCGTGCGCTGCATCACGCTGCGCTTCGCGCGCACCGGTGCACGGAACGCAGCGCGGTAATAACTGACGGCCGCGTGTGCCACGCCACGCAAGCGCATTGCGCTCACGTGCCGATCGAGATCTGCGTCGGAGAACGCGCCGGGGCGAACCTCCATGCCTCGAAGCGCGAGCGACATGGCAGCACGCCGCCTCACCAGCCACTCCGGCAGCCACGGCAACTGGAACAAGAACATGTACCAAGAGCGCCGAATCTGTTCCCAGCGCCGCAGCGCCAACTGAAACAGCTCGGGGTGTCCCGCGTTCAACACGATGAGCTTATCGACCAGCTCCGGGTGCTCGGAGGCCAAGCAGTATGCGAGCGTGCCGCCCCAGTCGTGACCGATCACGTGCACCTTGGAAAACCCCAGGGCGCGAATCAACCCCGCTAGGTCCGAGGCTAGCAGCGTCGACCGATAGTCGAGCAAATTCGGCAATTGATCCGACTCGCCATAGCCCGGCAGATCTGGCGCGATAGCGCGGAAGCCAGCGGCGGCGAGGGCTGCCATTTGCGGCTCCCAGTCAGCCCAGTAAGACGGGAAGCCATGCAAGAGCAGCGCGGGCTCACCCTCGCCAAGCTCTGCGACGTGAAGCGTGAGCCGTCCGACGTTCACGCGCCGATGTGCGACGCTCACGACTTCGGCTCCCGGCGGCGCTCGATGAGCCGCTGTGCGCTGGCGATCAGACCACGACTCAGGTTCGGCGCGGCGCGCTTCATCAAATACAGCGCCCATGCCTCGGGTGTGACCGGTAGCAGTGCGGGGTTCGTTCGCGCGGCATGCAACACGGCGAGCGCGACGCGCTCCGGTTGGTAGTTGCGCTTACGATAGAAGCGTTGAATCTTAGCGCGCGCTTTCTCTGGGTAGCTGTCGCCACGAAGCCGCATATTGGCGACGATGGGCGTGTCGATGAAGCCCGGGCAAATCACTGACACGCCGACGCCGCGCGGAGCAAGCTCGGCGCGCAGCCCCTCGGACAGCCCCACGACCGCGTATTTCGTCGTGCCGTAGGCGACCATGGCCTCGGAATTGTGAAACCCTGCGGCCGACGCCAGGTTGATGATCTGCCCGCAGCCGCGCTCGGCCATCTTCGGCCCGAAGAAGTGGCAGCCGTGCACGACTCCCCATAGGTTGACGTTCGCGATCCAATGCCAATCCTCCAGGCTGGTCGCCAATAGGCCGCCGGCTAAGCCCACTCCGGCATTGTTTACCAGCACGTCAGGCGCGCCGTCGCGACACGCGGCGGCACAGAATTCTGCCATCTGCTCGCATGAACCGACGTCTACCGCGAGCACGCGCGCTTCACTGGCTCCCGCGGCGAGCAGCTCAGCCTGAAGCGTTGGCAAGGCATCGCCCGCGATGTCGCACACGCACAGTTTGGCTCCGGCACGCGCGAAGAGCACAGCGCTAGCGCGACCGATGCCGCTCGCCGCGCCAGTCACGACGACCAGCTGGTTCGCGAATTCGCCGCTCGGTTCGCGCTTGCTCAATTCACCCTCCGCTTTCAGCCAGATAGTTCAACGCACGCAAGCTAGGCAAGAAGAAGTAACCGCCGCCGCGCAGCCGAGCCAAACGGCGCTCGCCGGGTCGCCCTGGGACGCGCCCGACGAATGGATCCCGCTCGCTCGCCGTGCCGGCCAGCGGCGCATTGAAGTAACTCTGCTGCACGAGCTCGAACTGCCGACGGATGTCGGCGTTCAACGCCACGAACCACAGACCGCGCGCGTCATCGCTGGCGCCGTAGGGGCGGCTGCGACGAATCAGTCGGTTTGCGAGCGCGGCTTCCGGGCCGCGAGCGCGCCACACGTGCTCCGCGAGCGCGAGCTCATCGGGGCGCGCCGCGAGCGCGTTCAGCTGCAATTTGCGCAGCACCAAATAGCTGCCGTTCCTGCCAAAATTCAGGGCATTCTTGGCACGCACCCAATCCGGCATCGGGCGCCGGCTGAGCTTGATCGGAACGAGCGGACCGCTCGCTCGCTCGCCGACCGCATCGAGCTCACCGAGCACGAATTCACCCAGCGCTCGCTTGGCGCGGCGGCGCGCCGCGGGGCTCGTGACCAACGCAGGCTTCATCTCGTATCCCAAGTGATCGCGCAACGCCGGAGTGAGGACCGCATCTTGGACCTGCGCCGTCAGACCGAAACGGGCAAAGACGCGCTCGTGGTGCTCGCTCGCTTCGTCGAGCTCGACCGCGCTGGCCGCAAAGGTCATCCACAGCGCGTCGATCGGCGGAGTATTGGGCCCCCCAAAATCCCAATGCTCTGGGCTCTCGTCGGCTACGTCGCCGAGCGCGAGCGAGCGCTCCGGATGCGCCATCCCTTGCCGGAATTCCCGAGAAAATTGCGCGAGCTCTGGGTCACCCAAGCCGAGACCGCGCAGCCCCGAGACGGTCAGCGCCAAGTTGCGACGGATCTTCGCGCGCGGCTCGTTGGCAGTGCAGATGTCTGACACCAGGCGAGTGAGCATTTGACGCGGCTGCCCCGCTCCGAACGTCAGCAGGTGGTACCGCGCGAAGCGCTCGCGGCAATAGCCATGTAACACGATACCTTGAATGTCTTCGCGATCCACGTTCGACGCCGACCCTAGACTGCGCGCGGCCGCGCGTACGCATTGAACCAGACGGCGACCGGTGCGCGCCCGTCGAGCAAGAACCGTTGCAGATGCCGCGCCCGTCGTTTGCGAGGCGCCCAGGGGCTGATGCGGAGCTCGGCAGAATTTGCCCATATCCGCGTCAACGGGCTGAGCGCGCTACGGGTCACCTGCTCGCTCCAGAGCTGCGCAGGCTCCGCTGGATAAGCCAGAAACAGCAGGCGCTGGCCATGGATCATGAAGCGAGCAGCACGCTCGAGGGGTGTCTGCTCGAGCTCTAGTGCGCGCAGCGCGCTGCGCAAGCGTGCTCGGCTGCGCGTGTCGTCGGGGAGCCGAGCCACGTGTAGCAGTGGCACGCCCGGCTGCCAATCCTGCATGCCGACGGCGCCGCGTCGGCGTTCGAGCTCACTCGCGTCCACGCTGACCGGAGCGGGTCGCGTCGGCCAATAGCGGCGCGCGGCGACGACCGCTCGAGCGCGTTCCCAGAAGTCAGCTGGCACGGGCGGCGATTCCGAGTCCGCAGAAGCCGCCGCGCGGCACGCTCGCGCGCTCAAGAATCGGCAAACGGCGCGCGCGCTCGCCGGCTCCGGGAAATCCGCAGAATGCGCCAAAACACTGCACAATTCCGGCCCTGCGAGGCCGAGCAGCGCCTCGACAAGAGTTAGCATTGAGCCTTCGAACATGCACTCGAAGAGCAGCGCCGACTCACCCGCCCCCGGCAACGCCGGCAGCAGCGCCACGCACGCCGTGTGCACGCCGGGAAGTTGCGTGAACGCCGCCTCTAGCGCGCGGCGCGCCTGACCGAGCGCTGCGGCGCAGGACGCCGCGTCGCTGACTTCGACGATCACCGTCAGCGATTGGTGGGGCATGCGAGTCATGCGCTGATCTTCCGAAACCCCGGCGCGCTCATCGTCAGACACGCCGCGATGTCGACGACGCCGCGCCCCGCAAAATCCTCCCGACACTTACGGACCAGCTCGCGCCCCGACTCCCCGCCCAAGAGCTCCGCGTAGCGCTCGCGCGCGCACAGCGCGAGATAGCCCATGTCAGCGGCCTCGAGCCCGGGAGCGGCGCGCTCGAACTCTGCGAGCGCGGCGTTGCGATCCGAGCGCACAGCCGCCAAGCAACCGGCCACGAAATGCCCCATGGGCGCCGCATATTCCGGCTTGTCGCCGAGCACGCGCTTGACCGAGTGCTCGGCCTCACGCAGCGTAGCGCGATCCGTTTCGCCTTCGTCAATCGCGGCGATCACGCTCAGCGCGCGCTCGAACTCGGAAAAAACCCGCATTAGATGCACGCGCAGGAATTGCGAAGACTCGAGCGCTTGCCAATTTTCTTGCACGAAGGCGCGCGCGCGCTTGCCCTCACCGCGGTAGCGATGCACCGACTGCGTCGAGATCAGACGCCCCCAGTGGCCTGCCGTGAAGCGCCCGGGCTCGCAGGACCGAAACGAGGAGTCATCCGTCGCCACGCGCCAACCCGTGTCCACGTCGTTTGCGGCGAGCGCAGTGATGCACGCGGGGTAGATCAGGTGCATCAGTGCGTAGCGATCCGAACGCTCCATGGCTTCGCCGATCAGCGTCGGCATGCGCGCGGCGGCTTCCCGCAGATCACCGCACAGGATCTGGGAATTGCACGACCAAGCCTGGGTATTGGTGAGCTCCCAGGTCACCGCGCGGCAGCGCTCGCGCAAAATGACTTCGGCTTCGTCGAGCATGCGCTGCGCGGCGCGCCATTCGCCGGAAAACACTCGCGCCAAACCGCCCGCAATCTTCGCCAAGGCGGTACCGTGCGGGTCTTGACTGCGCAAAGACAAGCCCTCGGCGGTGCGCACGAGCCGCTCAATGCGATCCCGAGAGCCGGCGCCCACGGCGGCTGCGTTGCCGGCCTCGAGCGCCAAGGCACGACAAATTCGGATTGGTTCGCCGGCTTCGAGCGCCAAGAGCAGATGCTGCGCGCCAAAGTCCGCGCCGCGCACGACGTCCACCATGGCAAGCCCGGTGGTCGCGGAGAACGCCACGTCCACTCGCGTTAGATCGCTCGGTCGACACAGCTCGCTTGCCGTCGATTTGAACGTCAGCCCGCGTAGCCGCATGCGCGCGCGGTGGTAGAGCAGCGAGCCCAGCGCGGCGCTCGAGGATTGCGGGTAGTTGAGACCGACCTTGCCGAGGACAGCGCGCAGCACCTCGAGCCCTTCGAGGTCGCGTCCGCTCTTCAGACAATGTTCCGCCGCCAACCGCTGCAGCTCTATCGCGCGATCGCCCGGAGCGGCCGCCGCGGCTTCTTGATAGGCGTCCGCGGCGTCCGAGCTGCGGCCCGCGTGCACCAAGGCGTCGCCTGCGCGAGCCAAAAGCTCGTGCCGCGGACGGTCGACGCCGATCTCGATCGCCATGCGGTACAGGCGAGCGGCGCGCATGAATGCGAGGCCATTCTCGGCGGCTTCGGCGGCTGTCATTACGTGCAAGCGTGCGCGTTCGCTGTCGCCTGCGGCCAAATAGTGCTCGACCAGCGCTTCCGGGTCGGCCGTACCGCTGCTCTCTAGCGCCTTGGCTAGGGAGCCGTGCCACGAGCGGCGCTGCTCTTTGCTCAAGGTAGCCAAGACGCTGTCGCGCACGCGAGCGTGGTACGTCTCTGCGAGCTCGTGCCCCTCAGCGCGAAACGTACGCACCAAGCGCGCGGCGCGAAGCCGCGCGCGGAGGCCGTCGTTTCGCGAAACACCAACGGCTTGCTCCGCCAAGGCATAGCGTAGCGGGCCGTTTGCCACCGACAGCACTTGCAGCAGCGCGCTGGCTTCGCTCGGCAAGTCGGCGACGCGCTTCTGGATGACTTGCTCGAGCGATACGCCTCCAGTCTGCTCGCTGTCGTCGTCACCGTCGTCGCGGGCGCGCCCGCGACGGTCGAGCTGCCATTGCGCCAGCTCGGACACGAAGATCGGCACACCGTGCGATTCAAGAGCGATCGCGCGTGCCAGGTCGGAAGGCGCGCCGGGCTCGCCATCCAGCGATAGCTGCGCCAGCTCCACGGCCTCCTCGGCCGAAAGCTGGTCAATCGACAGCTCGCGCAGCTCCACGCGCGCGCTCGTGCGCTTCAGCATCTTGAACAGCTCGGCCAGCACGGGGCTCGATAGCCGCACCTCTTCGCGAAACCCGCACACGAGTAGCAAGTTCGGCGCGTTCGGCGGTTGCAATAATTGTTCGAGCAACACCAGACTGTCGATGTCACTCCATTGCACGTCGTCGATGTGCACGATCAACGGTTGCCGCGCGCCCAGCGCGAAGAACAGCTCTTTCAAGGCCGCGAAGGCCCGCTTTCGAAGCTCGATCGGCTCGACGATCTCGTGCTCGGGGACGGGCAAGCCGTCGAAGCAGGGCACGGCCCTGAGCACCGGGAAAACGCGGCCCAGATAGTGCAACCCGGGCGGCAAGAGCTCCTCAATATCTCGCGGCGCAGAAGTCGTCAGGTAGCGGCTCAGCTCGTCGACCACGCTGTCCATGCCCTTGAACGGCAGAGCCTCGCGCTCGAAGCAACGCCCGGACAAAACGAGCGCGCCGCGCTCCTTGCTCAGCCGGTTCAAAAAGCGCTGCGCGAGGACCGTCTTGCCCATGCCGGAGCGGCCGGCCATGAGCACCACCACCGCGCGGCCGTGCAGGCTGTCCTCGAACGCCGACTCCAGCACCTGCAGTTGCTGCTTGCGACCGACGAAGGGTCGACGCGCGCCGGTCGTCAGCGCCGACTGCGGCGTCTGGCCGCGCCCCGCGGTGCCGCTGGTCGACAGCCGCCGCAGCACGTCCTCGCCGCGCGGTCGCTGGCGCGGATCGGGATGCATCAGCTCCATGCACAGCGCGTCCAGATCTTCCGGCACGCCGGCAACGAGCTCACTCGGCCGGGCGGCGCGCGTCCCCTGCTTACTGAACAGGATATCGTGCGGGCTGCCGTCGAACGGCAAATGATCGGTCAACGCCTCGTACAGCATCGCGCCAACGGCGTACCAATCGGCCGGCATGCCCGCTGGCACGCCGCGCGCCTGCTCGGGCGCCATATACGCTGGCGTGCCCAAAATCTGATCTTCCAGCCGCGGATTATCGCGCGCGGCCTGCAGATCACCCACGACGCCGAAGTCCAAAAGCACCACCCGCGCGTCGCGCGTCACGAGCACGTTGGACGGCTTGATGTCTCGGTGCAACTTGCCCGCAGCATGAATCGCCACCACACCGCGCGCCAGCTGCAGCAACGCCGGGCGCAACCGCTCGATGTCACACAGGCGTGCCGGCGCGGGACCGCGCGCCGCGCTCATCACGCCCGAGGTCGACGACGTTGCCTCGGGCAGCGGCACGAAATCGAGCGTCGGAGATGCCGAATCGCAAGTCGGAGCGCTATCCGTCCACGGAGTCAAGAGCGGGCTCAGCTCGGCCGGCTCTTCATCCCCGCGGTGAACCCAGCGCAGGAAATCCACGCCGTCGAGCAGCTCCATCGTGAAAAACCAATGGTCGCCCTCGGACACCATCTCGTACAGCTGCACGACGTTGGGATGGGAGATGTCGGCCAGCGCGCGAAACTCGTTCTTGAAACGCAGCAGCGCCGACGGCTCGACGTAGGCCATTGTCTTCAATGCAACGGGCAGCGTCGACTCGGTGTCGCGCGCGCGATACACGACTCCCATGCCGCCCTCACCGAGCCGGCCTTCGAGCACGAAGCGTTCGGTTCCACCGAACTCTATCGACGCGCGGTTTGCAGGCAAATATGGCCTCTCCGTGAAAGAGAGCACCGTAGCGCGACCCCTCCGCGCGTCGCAAGCCCCAAAGCCGGATCTTGCCGCTTCTCGGCGCGCCGTGCGATTGTGCCCTCTGCGAGCGCCGCTAGCGCCAATGGAGGCGGCACGCACGGCAAAGGGGGCAGATGTCCGACAATGCGCAATTGACCGTACTCGAACGCCACGTCAGCTATTTCGATACCGACGGAGACGGACAAATTACCATGGCGCAGACCTTTCGAGGTCTGCGTGGCATCGGCGTCGGGGCGGTGATTTCGCTGCTGCTCACGCTGCTCATCAATCTGTTCCTCGGCTACCTCACGCATGGCAAGCCATCGCTCCGCGTAGCGGTGCGCGAGATCGCGCGCGGCAAACACCCATACGACACCGGCACTTTCAACGAGCGCGGCGAACGCGACGAGCAAGCCTTCGAAGCATTGTTCAGCGTTCCGACCGCGGAGCCGCCCTTCGATCGCCTGACACGCCACGAGATCCGCGCCATGATCGCCCGGCGCGGTGATCCGAAACAGCCCTTCGGCAAGCTCGGCTCCGTACTCTCGAATTGGTTCTCCGGTCGCGAAATCCAACTACTCTTGTGCGTCGCCAGCGACTGCAAGAAGGCGCTACCGAACGGCGAGCTCGCACCCGCGATCAGTCGCCGCACCTTGCGCCGCTTCTACACCGGGCACTTGTTGTTTCTGCTCGCGCGCCGCCACCGGATCGCCGAAGCGCGCGCCAACGCGAAGCGTTGATCGCGATCAGCGCTGCCGAGCAGGCGCTTTGAACGGACGTTTGCGCGTCGCGCCGGAGTCACGCGCGCCGCGTCCGGGAGCCGTGGGCGTCGCCACGCCATAGTCCGGCGGCACCAAATGCTGCGGACTACGGCCGATCAGGTCGTTTCGCCCGGCTTTGCGTAGGGCTTCCCGCGCCAACGCGTGGTGCTGTGGGTCCCACCAAAAGATCAGCGCCTTCATCATGCGCTTCTCGCGCATGTCGCGCGCGGTATACACGGGCTCGCTGGTCAGCGGATCGATGCCGGTGTGATACATGGCCGTGGCGATCGCCATGGGCGTCGGAATAAAATCTTGGATCTGACGCGGGCGCAGGTTCTGCCGCTTCAGGTACAGCGCTAGGTCGATCGTGTCGCTCAGCGTGGACCCGGGATGACCGGTGATGAAGTACGGCACGAGATACTGCTCTTTGCCGGCGGCTTCGCTGGCTTGGCAGAACGCCTGCGCGAAGCGCTCGTACACCTCGATGCCCGGCTTCTTCATCTTCTTCAGCACTTCCGGGTTGGAGTGCTCCGGTGCAACCGAGACTTGCCCGCCGGTATGATGCTTGGCCAGCTCGGAGATGAACTCAGGGCTGCGCTCGGCCAGATCATAACGAATGCCGGACGCGATAAACACGCGTTTTACGCCCTTTTCCTGCCGAACTTTGCGGAGCAAATCGATCAACGGCTGATGATCCGTCTTCAGGTTCTCGCACACGCCCGGGTGCACACAGGACAAGCGGCGACAGGCGCTCTCGGTGCGCTCGTCTTTGCAGGCCATCTTGTACATGTTCGCGGTCGGACCGCCGACATCCGAGATCGTGCCGCTGAAGCCGGACATGCGTGACAGCTGCCGCACTTCGCGCAGTACGCTGTCCGCCGAACGGCTCTGAATGATTCGGCCCTCGTGCTCGGTGATGCTGCAGAACGTGCACCCGCCGAAGCAGCCACGCATGGTCACGATCGACTCCTTGACGGTGTCGTACGCGGGGATGCGCTCGCCCTTGTAGTCCGGGTGCGGGCGGCGCGTGAACGGCAGGTCGTACAGGCCGTCCATCTCGCTTTCGGCGAGCGGCAGGGCCGGCGGGTTGAAGAACACGGCTTGTTTGCCGTGCACCTGCAAGATCGAGCGGCCGTTATGCGCGTTGGTTTCGAACTGAAAAAGCCGCGACATCGTCGCGAATGCCTTTTTATCGACGCACACTTCCTCGTACGAAGGCAGCACCACGGACTTTCCGTCGCGCACGAAGCGGCTCGGGGCGTCCGCG
>DATCFJ010000725.1:0-4995 GCA_036509605.1 Polyangiaceae bacterium
CAACCCAAACAGAGAACGCGCCGACTCGTCGCTCGCCTGAACGCGCCCCTCCAGGTACACGCCGGCGATCGAGAAGTAGTGCGCGCTGCAGCGGATTGCTGGCGCCGCGTGTCCGGCAGAGCCGAGCTCCGCGCCCAGACCGAGCCCGAGCTCCAGATCGCCGTCGAAGCGGTCGTACACGCCGTCGCGCGAGCTATCTGCGTGGCGCGCAGACGCCGATTGGGCCGACGCTTGCTTGGCACGCGCTAACACGCCCGCGAGCACCGCAAACGCGAGCAGTACAAGGTGCGCTCTTGCCGGCCTCATCCTCAATCCCGCGCCAAGGCAGCGATCACGTCGTCGCGCAGCTCCGCTGCGAAGATCAGCCGAATGCGCGACATTCGCTCGCCACGCAAACGACCGAGCAGGAACGAAACGTCTGCCAATGCGCGCGTCACGCCGCCCGGGAACATGACCGTCAAGGGGTCGTGAATGTCGTCGAACGCGATCGTCGATGCCACATCTAACCCGACGTAGATCTGCGGATCGAGGCCGGCTTTGTCGGCCACGTTGCGGGCAATGTCGAGCGCGCGGACGCGCGCGTCCGGAGTGGCGCGCTCGTCGAAGAGCTCGTAGGTCTTGAATAACTTTCGCGCGTGGAAGCGCTTGCTCAAGTCGGCCAGGATCGGATTCTTGGAGTTGCGCCAAGCACTGAGCGCCACCCAGAGGGAGGCGTCATCGAGATCCAGGTAGTCAGCCAGCGCCGCGTCCCCGCCCTGCGCCAGCGATACGATCGCAATCGGGGTCGACGGCAAACGTTCGCCTTCGGCCAGCATTTTCGCGACCTCCGCAAAGATCCGCCCCAACATCCACTCACTGGCCCGCTCCGTCTTGTGGAAATAGACCTGCTGGAACATGAACAAGCGCGCGAGCACGAACGATTCAATCGCCGGAATGCCCTTCGCGCCGTCAATCGCCAAGGGCGGCGCTTGGCCGTCTTCCGCAACACCGAAGCACAAGCTACGGAGTAGCCAGTCTAAGTCGAACGAGCCGTAGCTGACTCCGGTCGCGTGCGCGTCGCGCAACAGATAATCACAGCGGTCGACGTCGAAGGTACCGCTTACGGCGCGCGCCAAAAACGTGAGCTCGTTGCGACCGTGCACCAACTCGACGACTCGCTCGGGCAGCCCGGGATCGAAACGCTGCAACACGGCGTGCACCTCGGTGCTCGGGTCGAGGACGATGCGGGTCGTCCACTCTTCATGCTTCTTGGAGTCGGGCAGCGCCTGCTCGAACAAATGCGAGAACGGCCCATGACCCACGTCGTGTAGCAACGCGGCAGCGAGGGCGTCGCGGGCTCGCTCGGTGGTCAGTCGCTGCCAAAACGGTAAGCTGTCGTGCAGACTGCGGAGACGCCGAATCAGACGGGTCATCACGCAGGCGGCACCGATCGCGTGGGCGAAGCGCGTGTGATCCGCACCGGGATAGGCGAGAGAGGCGAGGCCCGTCTGGCGTATCCGTCGCAGGCGCTGCACCTCGGCGGTCTCGAGCAGAGCGGGAATGATGGCTTCCTCGGGCGTCTCGAAAGAGACGAGGCCGTGGACGGGGTCACGGAGAATCATGAGCGGCGCACTGTATCAAGATTGGACGAGATCCCTGCGTGGGGTGACCCGGGCCCCCGAAATTGCCCGAGAATTACCGGCGGCCCCCAAAGGCCGAGACCCGCTTGCCGTGTGGCTTTTTGGGCCTGGCGGTACAAACCCAGCCGCCCCATGTGCTTAGGGAATATCTGACGCATGCGGGGAGTCAGCAGGCAACCACGACCATCACCCACGGGGCTTGAGCTTGAGCCTCGCACCGAAGCCCTCCCGCATGTCGCAGGCGTTCAGGAACGATCCTTTTCCGAACCGCTTTTTTTGAGAAACGCACGAAACGCCGCGATGGCTGCAAAAACGGAGCAAAAATGTTCCAGGTCAGGACACTGAGCGCCGAGCAGCGCGCGCTCAGCCCCGGAATGAGAGCAGAGCGATGGCTCGTTGTGAGAACGTTTCCGACTATTTGTGAGACGCGAGAAAAGTCATGAGATCGCGTAGAGTAGAATCGAGGAGCGGCGTGCACTCCGTTAGAGACGCGAGGCGCGTATCGTGCAAGGATGAACCAATGCTGCCGGGGGCGTCTTGAGGGCGACACTGGGAATGACGCGCACGCGCAGCAAGCGACCGGGCGGAGCAAGCCCAAGCAAACGCGGCAGGACAGCCGTGAGAGCCGCGACGCGATCCCTGAACGCCAAGAAATGAACCCCGGCCGGCCTGGACAAAGGGCCGTTTTCGCGGTTTGCTAGTGAGATCCCATGCCCTCTCGTAAAGACCAAGAGTCCCACAGCATGGGAGCGATCCGCTTGGTGGATGTGCTGCGTCAGCTGCCGGAGCGTGAGCTCGGCTCGCTGATTGCCCGCCTCAAGATCCGAATCGACGAAGCCAAACGTATCGACGTCCCGTCGCAGGTGGCACGGATGCTGCTGCAGCTGCCGGAAATGCGGGACGCCGGCATCTTGCCGGGGCCGACCCGTGAGCTGTTGTACCGCGTCGCGGAAGCGCGTGGCGTGCTCTATGCGCAGACCTTGCCCCCAGCGGTGGAGCCGCTCGTCGCTCGCGGCATCGTTTTCATCCGCGGTCGGGACAAAGGTGTTGAGCTGCTCCTGCCCATCGCCCACATGATCCAGCTCCGCACCTGGGAGGGTGAGGACCCACGCGGCGCGCGCGCGTTGCTCGCGCAGCTGCACCCGGACGTGGCCAGCAGCATCGCCAGCCACTACCTCGGTCGCCCCGCGACACCTCCGGTCGCGCTCTGCCTCGAGCCCGCGTGGGAAGTGTTCGCCGACAGCAAGCGCTTGGCACGTGAGGTCGAAGAGCTCGCGCCGCTTGAGCGCAAGCTGTTAAACGCAATCGAGAAGGTCGGCGGCGAAGTCGACACAGAAGAGCTGCTCGACCTGGAACGAGAGCCGATGCGCTTGCGCGGAGCAACCGGCGCCACGCCTTCGCGGCGCGGAGTCGGCTTCGCGCTGGAGCGCCGCGGCTTTCTGATTCCCGTACACCCGAACCGCCACGTGATTCCGAGTGAAGTGGTAGCCATCGTGGGCACGCAGCGGCGTGTCGAACGCGAGGCCCAGCGCCGCGAGATCCGCAGCTTCGTCTTGGCCGAAGACCACGCGCCGCGGCGCGCGCGCTTCGCCGAAGATCCGGCGCCCATCGCGCTGGCCATGGCGCTCGCCGTGCGCGATCCGTCGGTCGAAGTGCGCGCCGGCGTCGGCACCCCGCGCTCGCTGATCACCAAGTTCGCCGCGCGTTTCGGACGTGAGCCCGAGGTCGTGGCGTTGATCGCGTCGCTGAGCCGCGCGATCGGCCTTTGGGATCCGTCGGCCGTGAGCACGGCGTCTCCGCCCGGCTCTCATAGCGCGGGCGAGCTCGGCCGTGCGCTGTTCGACGCCTGGCGTCGCGGCGGTGCCTGGGACGAAGCACGCCCGGACGGCGAAGCGCTACGCGTGACCGCGGACGCCCGCGAGACCAGCGCGGTGGGTGTCGTACGCGAGCTAGTCCTCGAAGCTCTTCAAGAGCTGGGCGACGGCCGCTGGGCACCCTGGGAGGCGATCGCCGCTTACGTGCGCTCGGACGCACGCGCGCCGGGCGTGGCTCGCTTGATCGAGCGCTGGGCGCAACGCGCTGGCGTCGAACCGATGACGCCCGCCGAAGTCGCGCGCCGTGTCGCCCTCGAAACTCTGCACGTCCTCGGCATCGTCGACCTCGGCGATCCAGAGACCGACGACGCCGAATCGATCGGCCCCACGCTGCGCATCACACCGCGCGGTCGCGCATTCCTCTCCGACGCGGCGCCGGAATCACGCTCCGCCGGTGCTGTCGCAGCAGGGGCCAGCCGCTTCCTCGACACGCAAGCCCTGCGCGTCGGCGCCAGCGCCAGCGTCGGCAACGTGATCTCGCTCGCTCCGTTCGTGGAGGTCGGCGGCGTCAGCGGGGCCGCGCTCGACATCTTGATCACACCGCAGGCCTTGTCTCACGCGCTGAGCGCCGGCTTCGACGGCGACGTCATGCGCAGCCGGCTCGAGGCGCTCGCGCCGCTCCCGGATCCGATCGCGCGCACGCTCACCCAAGCCAGCACGGTGATCGGTCGAGCCGAGTTCGTAATGACCCAAGGCTTCCTATGGGTCGAAGATCCTGAGGTTCGTGAGCTGCTCCGCACGCGTCGCCAAAGCGCGGATCTATTCGTAGATCCCTCGCCGCCCGCGGGACTGCTGCTGGCAATCGGTGTGGATCTAGAGCGGGTGGCTCGGCGTTGCCGCGCTCTCGGCGTGGAAGTGCTCGTCGACGGGGACGTATACCGCACGCGCTCAATCCCGCCGGGGCGCAGCGGTGCCCGGCGTATGGACTCCTCTGGATCGATGGCAGCCGTGCGCAGTCCCTCGGCCGGAACCCTGCCCGCGGTGCGCGCGTCGTCTCGCCCGCCCTCTGGCTCCAGCGTCCGTCAACCGGCGGCGCGCTCCTCGGGCGGTGGTTCGACACCCCCAGCCAAGCGCGGCATCGGCGAGTAGCTCACGCGCCGACTCGGGTCGCGCACCAAGCTCGCGAGCAGCCCGGGCAGCAAGAACATGGTGAGCAGCGTGGAGAAAGCGATGCCACCGATCACGGCGGTGGCCAGCGGGCGCTGTACCTCCGCGCCCGCTCCGTGGGCCAGCGCCATCGGCAAGAAGCCGAAGGCAGCGACGCCGCCAGTGGTGAGCACGGCTCGCATGGTCTGACTTGCGCCATCGAGAATCGCCTCGCGCAGGGGCCAGCCGCCAAAGATCTTGGCCTTTACCTCGCTCGCCAAGACCACGCCGTTGAGCACGGAGACACCCGCTAGAGCGATGAAGCCCACCGCTGCTGGAATGCTGAACGGCAATCCGCGCGCGGCGAGCGCCAAGATACCGCCCACTAGCGCCAGCGGCACGACGGCAAACACCGC
>DATCFJ010000726.1:0-17547 GCA_036509605.1 Polyangiaceae bacterium
TCCCGGCGAACGCTCGACACGCACTTCGACGCCATGTGGCCGGCCGTGGAGAGCGTGCAGCACGAGCACCAACAAGGCAGGAACGCGACTCGTGCCGCCATTCAGACCCATCGCGCGCAGACAATGTCCCACGGCGGTCGCTACCGTCGAAGTGGAACAACCGATCTCGATCGCGATGACTTTCTGAGACTCACCGAGCAAGACTCTCTCGAACATTTTGAGCCGACTTGCCGTCAGCCGGCCGGGGCTGCGGAGGCCATTGCCAGCAGCAAGCTGGAAATAGTGGTGCGCTTGAGTCACCCCGCTATTCACGATGCGCGCCCGGCCTGAAATGAGCTCGGGCCAGACGCTCGATAGGTCGAGCGTGGATGCAAAGCAGTCCGAAGCAACAATCGCCCGCGTGGCATGGCTAAGATGGTTGATAGACATTCGTTTTCCCCTGCTGGTCGCTCGCTCCCGCGCTGGGCCTCGAGCCATGGTGTGTTTTGGTCGTGCACTGAATGGACGCGCCGATGGCTCGCGTGTGAGCCCCAATCGAACAACTTGAGCCGTTGAAATTGCTTTGAAATGGAGTCCGGCTGCAGCCGGCGGTAGCGCTCTAGTCATGAATTCGGCGGCGCTCGTGGTCGAAGTGCGGTCGGCTTGTGTGCGGATGCATGCTCCGGAAACAAACCCGGCACGCGACTCGAGAGGCGTAGTCGGCCCGTGGCTGTCAGGCCGATCGGCGCTCTTCCGCCTGTGTCTGCGCTGGACCAACGGGAACCGCGCCGAGGCCGAAGACCTGCTCGGCGATGCGTGCGTCCGGATTTTGGAAGGTCAATACCGGGCCGGCGGCGAGGTAGATAGTCCGATCGCCCTCTGGGCGACCGTGATCAACAACCTGGGTCGCGACCGAATCAGACGCACGCGGCGCTGGAAGCTAGAAAGCCGAGCGGATGACTCGAGCGTGCTGGGCGCGCTGCCCGCTCCAACGATCAGTGCGGAACAACAACTGTTCCTGAGGGAGTGCCTAGCGGCCACCGCTCGAAAGCTGACGATCCTGACCCCCAAGCAACGCAGCGCCCTCTTGCTCAGAAGCCGGGGGCTCGACTATTCAGTGATCGGGGAATCGTTGCACACTACAGCTGCAAACTCGCGAAAGCTGGTCGAGACGGCGCGCAAGCTCTTGAGCTCACCCAGGGCGCGCCAGGCGGCCGCGGAGCGCGGCTCTGGCGACGCAACACGCGAGCGCCGCTCTTACGCGGTCGAGTCGTGACATGGCGCTTCTGCAATCAGCTAGCGGTCAGTTAGCGGTACCGTGCCGCAGTCTCGTTGGCAGGTCCACGCTCGCGGACGTGGTCCTCACCAGCCGCCGGGCGTCGAATGAGCATGCGTCCATCGGTTGGTATTCGAATCATTGGGTGCTGAGAGACCTCGGAAGCAGCAACGGCACGACAGTCGACGGGCGCTTGCTCAGCCCTCGCGATCGCATCGTGCTCGCCCCCGGTAACGTCTTGCAATTCGGTGGTGACGCCGAAAGCCTGCGCGTGTTGGACGTCGCGCCGCCCGCGCCGTGCGCTGTATTGCTCGGGCCGCAAACGTGCGTCTGGGGGCAGCGCGCTCTCTTGGTCTTGCCGAGCGAGGCCGCACCCGAGGCGAGCGTGTTCTTCGCCGATGGCAGTTGGCAGATCGACGACGGCGCGAGCACCCATGCTCCGGAATGCGGGGATATCGTGGCACTTCCGACTGGCCATTGGCGGCTCTTGCTGCCCGACGACCCGGACGCCGATGGCTTCACGGCCGGCCACCAACTCGAGCTGAACAAGTTGGAGCTCGTGTTTCGTGTCAGCTCAGACGCCGTCGTGCTCAACGTAGTCCAGGGGTCTGCGGACATCCGACTGCCTGCGCGGGCTTGCGTGCAAACGCTGTATTGCCTCGCCCAGCTGCGCCAAGCACCGAATAGTCAAAATAACGGATGGGTCGGCACCGCCGAGCTTGCCGAAATGCGCTCGTGCAGCCCAGAGAAAATCAACGTCGACGTGCACCGCTTACGCAAGCTGTTCGAAGAAGCTGGGGTGCATGACGCCGCGAGAATCGTGGAACGTGACGATACGAAGAAGCTGCGCATCGGCGTGGAACGTCTGCGAAAAGTTCTGCTCTGAGGCGCGGCAGCGCCGTCAGTGCCAGCGGGCAGCGAGCAGGCGACTGAACATCTGCTGTCCTGACCTCCGCCAACGAGCAAAATGACTATGATGTTGTTGAGCCACGGTATGGCGACGCGAAGTGGCGGTTACCGCCAGAGAAAGTTAGTAAGTAGTACTCTTTGCGAGTTATGCTTTGGCACTGCCGTGGACGAACAACTGCTCCCTGGACAAGTCATTTCAGGCCGTTTTCGGCTTGAGCGGCTGCTAGGTCACGGCGGCATGGGCACCGTCTGGCAGGCTCGTCACCTGTCGCTCGAGACGCAGATAGCGATCAAGTTCTTGAACTCTGACCTATCCCGGCGGCACGACGTCATCGCTCGCTTTGCTCGGGAGGCGACGTCGGCCGCCCGTATCCGCAGCCCGCATGTGGTGAGTATCTTGGACTCGGGGTTTACGGATGACGGCCTCGGCTTCATCGCCATGGAGCTATTGCGCGGAGACGACCTCGGCCGGCGGCTCGCGCGCTTCGGCACCCTCACCGTCGGCGAAACGGCGCTGCTCGTGACACAAGTTGCGCGTGGCCTTGCCAAAGCTCATTCGGTCAACGTCGTGCATCGGGATCTGAAGCCCGAGAACATCTTCATCGTCGACGAAGACGACGCGTTCATCGTCAAGATTTTGGATTTCGGCATCGCCAAGTCGATTGGCACCGAAGCCTCGACGCACAAGACCGACACGGGGCAGCTGCTAGGCACTCCGCTGTACATGAGTCCGGAGCAGGCACTAGGCCGTTCGCTCGACAGCCGCTCGGATCTGTATTCGCTCGCTGTCGTCGCCTATCGCTGTCTGGCGGGCAGGCCACCGTTCACCTACCCCGCAGTGGGCGAGCTGATCGTCGCCGTGAGCACGCGCGAGCCGCCGCCGCCGTCCGAGTTCAATCCAGCCCTGTCACCGGCAATCGACGCTTGGTTCGCCGGGGCCTTGGTCAAAGATCCCAATGCTCGAACCTGCCAGACCGCGCAGGAGCTCTCGGAGTCCTTCAACCGGGCCTGCGGAGAGGCGCTCGAGAGCCTGCTGCCGTCATCGGACAACCTGCACACTCGGCCACGCAGCCCGAGCTACCCGCCCCTGGCGCGGACCGGAAGTACCGAACCAGCGCTGTTGTCCCGAGAAGAAGTCGCAACGACAGTCGCCGCTGCGCATCTTTCGCCCAGCCCGCATGCGACTGCAGCGCGCAAACGGCTCGCTCAACGCTGGTGGCCCGCGCTGGTCGCTGCGCTGGCCGTCGGCGTCGCGAGCAGTGCATTCCTCGGTCACAATCAACGTCCCGAGCAGGGCTCTGCGGTCGTGCCGCTCTTGAACCCGGCGCGTCCGACTGTCGCCGCGGCAGCAACGTTGCTCGCGCCAGAAGCGCCTGCGCCGACCGCCACCGAAGAAACCGCACGACCGGCGCCGGTATCAGCCGGCTCGAGCCAGCCGCGCGTCGACAAACCGCTAGCGCGCGCAACTCGCGCAACGACGCCAGATCGATCACTTGCAGCAAGCCAAAGCACGACCCCAAGCGCCGACAAGCCGACACAGGTCGAGAGCTCCAGGGCGCTTGTCGAGACGCCCGCGCCAGTCCCTGCAACGACGACAACGGCCGAACCGGCAGCTAGCGCAGTGAACCGCCCGGGGCGCCCCCAAATCGATAGGACCAGTCCTTGGTAGCGCGGCCGTTGCTGCGAAGCGCAGCGCTGTTCTTGGCCGCATCGCTGTTTGTGCTTCGCGTGCGGGCGGCGCCAGAAGACGCGCCGCCGCGTGGCGCATCACCAGCCGCTGAGGCGCCGCTACTCGCAGCCACGACCCCTGATGCCTCGCGCAAGGCGGAGGCCGAAGAGCGCCGTCAGCGCGCGCTGCAGTTCTACGACGCGGGCGACTACCAGGCAGCGCTGGGCGAGTTCGAGCGTGCCAATCAGCTCATGCCGAGCTTTCGACTACTGTACAATCTCGGCGTCGTGAGCATGGCACTCGGCGACTCCGCCAGCGCTTACGACTATTTCCAGAGCTACCTCACTCAGGGCGGCGGCGCGGTCCCGGCGGATGCGCGCGCCGGAGTGGTGAGCCAACTCCGTGATCTCGCCGCGCAGATCGCGACGCTGACAGTGCTGGTCGATACCGCTGGCGCAGAGGTGCTCGTGGACGAGCGATCCATCGGCGTAGCACCGCTCGTCGGACCCGTGCATCTAAACGCAGGGAGTCACTTGGTCAGAGCGCGACTGCGCGGCGCGCCATCTGCCTCGCGCCGGCTGGAGCTGGCCGGAGGCGAAAACGCGCGCGTCGCGCTCAAGCTCACAATCGCCGACAGAAAGCCGGTCGCGAGCCGCAAAACAACGCCTTGGGTTGGTTGGGGGAGCACTGCAGTCCTAGCCGCGGGTGCTGGCTTTGCTGGCCTAGAGGCCCTATCAGCGCAACACACCTATCACCAGAGGTTTGAATCCTTTACTACGCGCGCCGAGCTGGATCAGTCACGCTCACGAGCAACAGCTTGGAGCATCGCTGCCGATACACTCGGAGGCGCCGCGGTCGTGGTTGGTGTCTATTCGCTGTACCTAACGCTCAAGCACGTGCCTGCCGAAAAGCTCTCGAGTCTTGCGCCAGGCAAAGTCGCAGTCCGACTCAGCGCCACTCGTGCTTGCTTTTCAGTCAGCTTTTAGGTGCCGTTTCCGTGACGTGTCACAAGAGCCAGCCAGCCGCGCCGATCAAGTGCGCCGGAAAATTCTGCAACTCCTGCTGCGACGGACAGCGTGCTCGGGCGGGCTACGCCGGGGAGACTTGCGATCACTCGATCCTCCTGGGAAGGTTCAAGCGCTTCGCGGGCCCGAACCCACAAGCTGCCGGCGAGAGGTGCGACACCGAGAGCTCGTTTTGCGGCCCATCCACGGCGTGCAATACCAGCACCAACGTCTGCGAGCACTACTGCTGCACTGACGCTGACTGCGGGCACGGCGACTGCCAGCACTTGGACCTGTTCAAGGACGGCCAAGCCGCTCCCGGCGCCTGCCACGACGAATACATCGGCTTCGCGGGCGCTGGCGGCGATGACTCAGCCGGCGGCAGCGGCGGCTGAAGCCCTCGGCCGCGCGACAGCAGCCCCTAAAGCGCGCTCGTGCGACGCGCCTCAGGACTCACGACACGGCGCTGACGGGTCAGCGTCACGTACCCAGGGCGTATTTGGCGAAGTCCTTCAACTTGTAGTCAGGGTTGGACGGCGTCCAATAGGGCTCGAGACTGAGATGATGAACCTTCTCTTGTTTTAGTAGTGACGACCGAATCGAAACGTTGGTATCGACTACGAGAGATGTACCCAGCTAGCCACTGAGGGGACGCCGTCCATATCCGTCAGGAAGAGCATGTACCAACCCGGAGGCGCGACGGTGCGCTCCACGAGAATGTTCGCGGTGAGCGTGCCCGACGCGCCGAGCACGAAGGGCACATCGACTAAGCGCTGCGTGCCATTGAAGGAATGAGTGGTGAGGCCCGCCTTGATCAAGCTGACCCAATGCAGCGAGCCATCGACGCTGAACTTGATCGCCACTTGCGTGCCGTAGGTGAGCTCCTGTGGCACCGAGACGATTTGCGGTCGCGGCTTGTTCTTGAACAGATAGGGCGGGCTATAGAGCTCGATTCTCATCTCTTCGAACGGATCTGGCGGTAACCACGGAACCTGGCGGCCCTTGTCTGGGTTACCGCCTGCGGTGAGCACGCGACCGTCCGGAAGCAGCAATGCGACCGAGTGGTACAGACGCGCCACGGTCGCCGGGGCGGTGATCGTCCATTCATTGGCGACAGGGTCATAGATCTCGCCTTCGAAGACCTCGCGCCCCCCCTGAGGGTCAACGACCGCTGCTAGGCTCGCCTCGCGCGTCACACCGCCGCCGACCGCGAGCACCGTGCGGTCAGGCAGCAGGACCGCGTTCACGTGCATGCGCTCGTGGTGAAGCGCGGCGGTCGTCTCGTAGGCTGGATTGGGCACGCTGAAGTCGGCCACCGCAGTGCGCCGCGTCGCCACGCCACGCGGAGCGCCGTCATCCACCTCGGGGCCCCCGCCCAAGATCATGATGCGTTGTTCTTGCGCGGGAGGTAGCATCACGCTCGCGCACTGGTTGCAGCGACCCACGTCGGTCAACCCGTCAACTTGCGGTGCAGCCGTAGCGTTCCGCGGGTCGAACACGAAGGGCACCGAATCCCCGTCCGTGTCCATCTTGCCGCCCGTGAAAAACAGCCGACCATCCTTGAGCTGAAACAAATGCGGATACAGCGGCAGGCCGAAATCCCGCGTCTTTTGCCAGCCAGTAACACCCGGGGTCTGGTTCCGCTCCAGGGTATTGCCCAAATCGGCGTTGGAGTTCTCGTCCAAACCCGAGGCGGCTAGCACGCTGCCGTCGCTCAACATGACCAGCGTCGGATACCACCGGCCGTGGGCCATCGACGCGATGGCCGTCCAACTCTCGCTCACCGGGTCGAACACGAGCGCCTCTCGCGTACCCGTGAAGCCGCGCGGAGCGTTCTGCATCTCGTTGCCGACGATGACCTTGTCGTAATCTTCGGTGCCGCCAGCCGCGAGCAACCTGCCGTCAGCGAGCAACGTGTGACCGCAGCAGAACAGATCGATCACCGAGCCGTTGCCACGAAGCAGAGTCGCTGGGTGGTCGAACGTCGCATTGTCGAACACGCTCTTTGACGGATCCCAGACCACGCTCGTATACAGGTTGTCGGCAACGTTGCCGAAGTCGCCCGCAGAAGCGCGAAACACGTTGTTTCCAGATCCAGCGAAAAACAGCACCTTTCCTGTGTGCAGTAGGCCAGCGTGCACGGGCAGCACCTCGGAGAAATACGACAGCAGCCGCCACACGCCGAGCGTCGCCCCAAGGTCCGTGTCTATGTTCAGGTCGATAACGGCAAAGCGCCCAGCGTTCAAGCCAACCGGGTTGTCGATGTCGAACACCAGGGCATGCGGTCGCCCCGGCGCGAACGAGACCAACGCAAACCCGCCGGCTTGATTCTCGAACGACCCCCAACGCTCGATTCTCACCCAAGGCCCAAAGCCCGCCTGCACTCGGCCCTGTGCGTCCAGCTTCCAGCCGACACGATAGAAGCCCGCGTTTTCGCCTGGCGGCGCGTCGATCTGAAAGATGACGAGCTCGGGCCGACCATCACCATCCAAGTCGCGAACCGCAATGCCCGCGCCTTGGTTGAACCAGGAGAACCAATCCAGCTCGAACCACGCCGACCAACCGCTGACCTGTCCGTTCGCGGTCAGCTTGTTCCCGACGCGATAAAACCCTTTGTTCGGCTGGCGTGGGTTGTCGGTGTGAAAATCATCGATGTGAAACAGGATCAGCTCGGGCTGACCGTCGCCGTCGAGATCAGCAACCGTGATCGCGGCGCCCTGGCTCCGCCATGACGTCCAATCCGGCACCGCTTGCCAATCGCTCCAGCCGCCAGTCACGCTGCCCTGCGCGTCGAGCCCTTTTCCCACCCGAAACAGGCCGCGATTGGGCCCGGGGACGAAGTGCTGAACCTGAAACAGGACCAGCCCGAGCCCCTGCGCGCCGAAGTCAGCGACCGCGATGCCGGCCCCCTGATTGTCGTTCGAGGCCCAGCCCGGGATCTCGATCCACGGTCCCCAATTGCCGTCGATTCCGCCCACCGCATTCAAGCCAAAGCCAACGCGATAGAACGCGCGGTTCGGACCGGGCTGCGTACGGTCCACGCGGAGCACGAACAGTGCCGGCGATCCTTGCAAGGTCGCGACCGCGACGTTGCCGCCTTGGTTTTCCCAAGAATCCCAATCAGGAACCTCGTTGAACGTCAGCGCCATGCTCGCGCGGCCGACCCTACGCCCCGCGGAACACCCCCGAAATAGGGATTTATTCTGACGAAATCCGCCAGTTTATCAACACGGATGCGCGTATGACGAGCTCGTGACTCAGCGTTCAATCCTGGCGCTGGCACCGGCCATCGCCCGACGCACCTCTTCGAACGAAGCACTGGTCGTGTCGCCAGGCGTCGTACGCTGTCTGCGCTTCGGACATGCATCTCGGTCACCGTCCTGTCTGCTGCAATCGGCCACCGGCAGCGCCGCTTCAGGCGTGTTCGGCTTGGAACCTTGACAGGGCTCGCTATTTTGGCTCGGGTGGCACGAGGAGACCATCTGATGCGGAACAAACGAGCTCTCTTCGTCCTATCTGCCCTGCTGCCCGGGTGCCTGAGCAGTGTCGTCACGCTCGAGCCAAAGGCCGCGAGCGTGACCCTGGTGCGCGAGAGCGAGCGCCCACTTCACTGCAAGTTCCTGGGCAAGATCAACGGAGCTTCGCGCAGCTCGGACGAGAAGCAGGCGCGTACTGGCGCCGAAAACGATCTACGCAACCACGCCGCCGATCTGAAAGCCAACTTCGCCGTTGTCGAAGTGGAACGCACCGGGCGCGTCGGCACCAGCACTCAAGAAGACGCCTTCGTCGGCGGAACCGCACAGCTGTGCCAAACCGAAGCCATGGAAGACGCGCAAGACAAGGCCGACGCCAAAGCGCAGGAACAAAAAGAACAGGAAGACGCCGACCTCAAGGAAAAGGAAGACGCCGAAAAGAAAGAGAAGAAGGACAAGAAGCACAAATAGCCTCCGAGCGCTCACGCGCGCCAAGCGAAGCTGGTCTCAGCGTGAGCGCCGCTGTGATCTTGTTGATGGTCACTCAGCACGCCGCACGGCGCCCCAGCCTTCGGCGGCGCGTTCGCGCACTGCCTGAGAGACCGATCGCATTGTTGGTTGCGCTCAGCGCAACCGTCGTTGCGCTATGCAACGTGAAGGACGGCAATGTCGTGCAGGCCATGGCTCAAGCGCAGGCCGGCGCGGTCGACCAATGGGCTTCCTCTCAGTCCAAGAGCACGAAGCAGCACATCGCCGAAACCACCTGCTCGGTTGAACCATCGCGGCAGCGCGGGGTTGGCAGCTTCCTCACCCAGTGAGCCACTGATGTGCTCGTCGGCGCGTGCGCTCAGTGACCACGCAGGGAGAGGCGCTCAATTCCGCCGCGGGTCCCTACGCAGATCCGCAACGACGATATCGACTTGGGCGCCCGTGGGTGGGGAGGATGCCGAGGGCGGCCGCGATGGCTCCTGCCTCCGGTGCGCCGGTAGCTCGCGGTGCGTCACAGCGGGGGCTTTCTTCCGTGGCTGCTTGGTCTTCGCCATGATTCCCGGCTGAACTGCAGAAAGCGTGCCCGGAATAGCGACAGGAACCGGTTCCAGTTCAGCCGGCGTTTGCACCGAATATCACCGCGGGATCCCCCTCGCCCGTCCCGGGTTTGTCGATTTGAGACGACAACAACGCAGGCTTGAGACGACAACAACGCAGGCTCGAGACCACAGCCCGAGCAAGCCGTGGGTCAGCGACGAATGGAGCATCGGCGTGCTCGGTCGCTTCATTTACGCTCCGCTGAGTTATTCAATCGGCACCGTCTCGGCGAAGTACTCGACTATCACGCCTGCCGTGATGGCAACCTTCGCGTATAACTGAGGCACGGTCGGCTCTACCTCGAGCGACGCTGGCGGCGCGAGTGGCGCTCTTCAAAGCGGCGCTGGCATTCCAAGCCGGCGCCCGACCGCGTTTCGGGGCTTTCCAGCGGCTGGACTCGTTACGTGCTCACTGGCACCGCTATTCGCAACGCGTGCGAGGAGTTTCGCATGGACTGGACTGCGCTGACGGCGGAGCTCGGCTCGCCCCCGCAGCCCGAGCGAGTCTTGGCCATGATCCGGCGCGCAAAAGTATTCCGGATGGCGATCGAAGCCTTGGTCATGAAAGAGACACAAGACTGGGCCACCGAGTTTCAGAACAACATGGCGCAGATGGAAAGAGCGGTATCCAAGGCTGCCCAGGCGCCACGGAGATGGACGTGACCTGGTGCCCCGGCGACCCTTGATCAGGTAGTGGCGACGCGGGGTTGTGTCAGGCCCTGCCTGTACGTTAACAAGGCAGGCCATGAGCGGTCAGGGCGACGGAACGAGCAGCGGTGCCAACGATCCTCTACACGGCATTACCCTCGAGATGATCGTAACGACGCTCGTGGAACGCTACGGCTGGGCAGAGCTGGGCGAGCTGATCGACATCCGCTGTTTCCAGCTCGACCCAAGCCTGGCGTCGAGCTTGAAATTCCTACGGCGTACGCCGTGGGCCCGGAAGAAAGTCGAAGCTCTGTACGTGTACGGCCCGTCGACACGCTGACGGTTCGCACCGAGAACCCGCGACTCCAATCCGCGAGGCGCGAACCTTCCGCCGGGATCGCCGGCTCACTGCGGCGATCGGCGGGACGAGTGAACGGCGCTTAGTCTGGCGTGTACTTGAGCGTGGCCGGAAACGAGGTCTACTTCAGGTGAAGATACCCGACAGTGGACCGGTGTATTGCGTCGAATTCCCGAGGCTCGTCCAATTGACGCCGAACTTCGGCGCCAGCGCGAGCCACATGTCGTTGAAGGGCCGGTTGCCGCTGCCAGTCCCCGGGTCCTGCACCGGGAGCGAGCCGCCCGTGACCTTCAGATAGGTACCACCCTTTACGCCCGTGTTCTTGCCCCCGAAAATGAGGAGCGGCATGTTGTTCTGGTTGTGATCCCAGGCGCGCGCGACCTCCGTGCAGTACACGATGATGGTGTTGTCGAGCAGCATACCGCCGTCGACGTCCGGCGTCATCGCGAACTCCTGCAGCACCTGCGCGGTCATGGTGGAATAGAATTGGTTGATCTGGTTCAGCCAACCGTTGGTTTGTGCATCGCCGGCGTGGCTTGGCGGGTGATGCGGAGTCGATTGCCCGTTGTTGCCGAGGGCTGACGCAGGGATGGACGCGCCCTGGAATGTCGACGGGTACACCACCCAATTGGTGCCAGCCGAGTACATGAAGGTAGCGACGCGCACCAAGTCACAGGCAAACGCCGCTTTGATCATGCGCAGTTGATTGATGGCAACGTCCTCATGCGGATGACAGGTCGTCGCTGCGCTCGCAGTGCAGTTCGCGACCGCCGGGTAGTAGTCCACACCACTCAAGTTGCTGGAGGTGCTGGAGATGCCACCGAGCTTGCCGCTACCGGTTTCTCCGACGGTGGCGTAGTTCGGAGGAGCGGTCGGGTGGGTGCAAGTGCTCGTGCTCGTTTGCCCGCCGTAGGAAGCGCGAAGGCTCGCTTCCAAGCTTTGGATCGCGACCGCGTGCGCCGCGAGTCGATCCTTTTCGCTGGCGGGAATCAGCGTGTTCATGCGCGCCAAATCGCCGCGCATGAAGTCCAACACACTCAGCTTTTGCGCGAGCAGGGCCGAGGTATCGGTCCCCGTCGGCAAGGCTCCACCGAAGATGCGATTGAACGTGTTGAGCGGCTGCGTCTCGGGCGGGATCGGTTGCCGAGCGAGGCTGATGTCACTGTTCTGGATCGGGGCGTTGTACGAGAGCGTACGCGGTGCGACTTCATCCCGATCGGAGCGGACATCCGCGGCCAGCGCCAGATGCCCGAATGGCGTCGGCGCGGTCGTCTTGGGGCCACCGAGCGATGGCGACTGGGCGAGCAAGAGTTGATCGATCGACGCACCGCCCGCGCAGTAGTCGGCTTGGCCGTGCAGCCCGAGCACGGGCACGCCGGTCATCATGGCGACGATGCCGCCTTCGTGCGTCAAGTGCCCCCCGTTCTTGGAGTCGGGGTTCTTCGCTGCGGTTGCGGGGACCATGTTCAGGCCGTCGATCATCACCATTTGCGATTGCAAGGGCGCGAACGGTGCGCTCTCCATCGGCAGCTTGAAGGTGGTCGAGGTGGCTGGCAGTTGGGGCGACCAGGTGGCACCGCCGGGCGCGGCACCGAGTGGATGATGGATGATCAAGAGCCGGAGCGGCGCCTTGCCGCCTGCCGCGCGCGCCTCGATGTTGCGGATTAGCGGCAAGAGCAGGGCGGCTGAGCCGCCCGCAGCCCGTAGCACCGACCTTCGGGAAAACTTATAGGAACTCACTTTGCACCTCCGGCCCTGGCCCGCACGAAATCTGCGACGACTACAGTCTTGAACAGCGACGCGAGCGAGCCGTCGGTCTGGGCGAATTGCTTTCTGACCGCGTCGACTTCGCACGTATCGAACGTATCGATCATGGATCCGATGAGATAGCTCGACATCTTCTGGACGGCGCAGTCGCTCACTTTGCCGCTCGCGACCAACCCGCTGGCAAACGCCTTGGGATCTGCGATCGTCTGCGGCGCGAGCGGCGACGGTGCGGAGAAGGTGACTGACGTGTCAATCGGCCGCCCCGCTTCATCGACCGTTCGATAGTTGCCGATGGGGCCGAAATGCTGCAGCACTCGCGAGTACGGATCCATCTGCGTGTGGCAGCCGTTGCACGGCGAATGCGTCAGACGCGCGTCTGACTTGGTGATCTCGCTATCGCCCAGCGCGACGATTGCGGCGAGGGCTGGCGAGGTGAGATCGGGCGGTTGCGGAATGGCGTCCGCGCAGATGATGTCGTCGTGCATGGCTTTGCCCCGCTTCACGATCGAGTTGGCGGCTGGATCCGATTGGGCCCAGAAGTAGCTTGGGTCGGTGAGCAGGCCGACGCGTTGTTCGGACGCGGGCCAAGTTCCGGCAACGAATGTGGTGAGCGACGTCGGGGCGCCGTTCGCGAACGTGACCTCTGGATAGAGCGCCGCAAGACGCGAGTTGAAGAAGCCTTGCGTCGATCCCAAGAGGTCCGTAATTTTCCCAGCTTTCGTCCATAGCGCGTCGGTAATGAACGTTTGAGCCGAGGTGTAGAGATCGCCTTGAACCCCGGTTTGATCCGCCTGATCAGCAGCGGATAGCTTCGACAAGAAGGACGTGTCGTGCGTCTTGAGGAACAGCTGGCCGATGTTGAACCAACCCGCAACGATGGTCGTCAGGTTCCCCTTCACGGCAGGCAGCGCGAGCAGGCGGTCGACCTGCGCTTGGATCCCGGTCACAGATCCGAGTCCATTGGCTGAAGTATCTGCAGCTGCGGCTTCGAGCGCGGCGTCCGGTGTCGAGCCCAAGAACGTGAAGGCGAGCTGAGTCGCTACCTCGTACGGGGTCAGGGTCGTCGGCGGATAGTTCCCGCTCGCATCCGCAGTGAGCGTGCTTGGGCCGAGCTCCGTTCGGTAGACGAAGGAAGGCGACAAGAGGATCGCTTCGAGCATCAACTTGATGCCCGTTTGCGTGTCCGTGCCTGCGCTCAGGAAGGGCGCCGCTGAGACCGCGGCGGTGGTGCCGGACGCGGGCTGCGCCGGGGCACTGACCAACGCAGTGATTTCAGCCTGCGAAAGCGGCCGGCGAAAGGCCTTGGCTCCGAAGCTCGTGGCGATGCGGGTAGCACACGCGGTCGCCGCTTCGCCGCTTTGGCACGCAGTTACCGATGCGGGGATCGTCGGCAGAATGCTCTCGATCGCTTCGTACAAAGCGTACTGGAACGAGTCGTCCACCCTGAGCGAAGCGTCGCTGAAGAAGGCCCACTGCGCTTCGCCGCCGCGATTGGTGAGGACCGGCGCTGCGGGAAGCTGTAGCAAGTCTTTGACTGCCTGCTGATACTGCTCGACGGACAGACGCCACAGACGCCGCGGCAACGTCGGCAAAGCCTGGCACGTCGTAGAGTTACCGGTCGTGCCGGCGGCGCCGGAGGTCGACGCGCCGCCGCCGGGCGTGGAGCTGTTGCCGCCGTTGCCGTTGCCGTTGCCGCCGTTGCCGTTGCCGTTGCCGTTCGTGCGCGAGGTTGCCGCGCTGCACGCGCTTAAGGTGCACGCGCTTAGGCCGGCGAGGAGCAGCAGGGGTTGCCAGAAAACCGACCGAGTTTTCGAGATCGAAGTGCCCGCCATAGTGTCTCCAATTCGCCTTTTCTTGGCCTATTCAACCGGTTGAAACTTGGTCTCGACCGAACCGTCTGTCAAGCCGACCTAGTGTGTCGATGTGCGACCTCGGGCTCGTCGCCAGCGGCTCAAAAACCCGCAAAACAGTTCGCGAGAAGCGCCGCCGTGTCGCGCATGCGCGTTTGCCCAGGCTTCCGCACGTTCGCCCACTGGGGGCGAAGCGGGTGACTCCTTGCTGTGACATCGGAACATTCGCGCAGAGCAGATTCTTGAGGCCGAATTCTCTCCGAGAGAGGGCGATCAGTTAGTGTGTGCGACCCCTCGAACGCATCGAAAAAAGAAATCCTGGACAGGCGCGAACCTCATGCCTGCAGTTTACCGTTCGCAGGCCAGGTGCCCGTCGTCGCCTTCGTGAAGGTCGTGCCGTCCACGCGGGTATTCGATTTCATGCGAGGCGAGCCCCGTCGTCGACGCCAGGGCGCACGGCTGACTGCTGCAGTTGCGGCTCTACCGGGCTGCGATCACGAATGGTTTGAAGCTCGCGCGCCGCGCTGCGTTCTGCTGGTGCACGTCGACGATCCAACGCGTCGGCGCAGCAGCTCCACTTCTGCAACGCCGAGGCAACGTCGGGCTGCAAGCGTCTGAACATCCAATAACCCAAACGTCGCGCTCGTTCCGCGATTTGCCGCGTTTGCGGCGCGCGAGTGCTTGACGCGGCCGAACGACGACGTTACTTCGGCGCGTCGTTTCGACCGAGGTGAGGAGGATGGGTGCCATGGCCAGTCATTGGAAGTTGGGGACTTTTCTTTTTCTCGTGGCGGGGTCCATTGGGCTCGCTTCGCCCGCGCAAGCTCAGGGCTTTGGGAGCGCTGGAATGGCGTCGGGGCGGTTCAATGGATCGTCGCAGATCAACGGAACCGAGGCCTTTCTGATTGCAGCGCCCTTCAACACGCCCGGGCAAGTCCGGCTCTTCCAGCCCACCGGCAGCAACCAATTCGTGGCAACGGCATTTTTTGAGTCCAGTCTGGCCGGAAGCGTCTTCAGCGGCGCGCCGAAACCGCCGAATAGCGCCGGAAACTTCGGCTTCGCTATGGCTGTGGGCGACTTCAACGGAGATGGGTTCAAGGATCTGGCGATGTCTGCGCCTTACGAGACTGTCGGAGGCCAACAGGGCGCAGGCGCGGTAAACATCTTGTTCGGTCAGTCTGCTAGCGGACCTCTTGGCACAAACTTTCAGCAGCAGACCGTATTCCTCACTCGCAGCAACACTTATGCCGACATTCTCCCGAACCAGCCACAGGCAGGCGACCACTTCGGCTTTGCACTGGCGGCGGGCGACTTCAACGGGGATGGGTACGACGATCTGGCTGTGGGCGCTCCGGACGTCACCGTCAACGGAAATGCCTCGGCGGGCGCGGTGTTCCTTTTCTACTCTCAACCTGCTCAACCCACTTCCAGCGGCGCGAATCCGCCAAGTGTCTTCTCTTCGAATGTCGAGTGGACGCTCATCCAGGGCGGCGGATACGGAGGCGGGATCGGCCAGCCGGCGGCGTACGCCGCCTTCGGATACTCACTGAACGCGGGCAACTTCAACGGTGATTTTTCTTCTGGGAAGTCTCCTTCGTTTCCAGGAACGACTGGGACTTCTACGCAAGCGCCGACCGGAAGAGGCCCGAGCGGTCGCTTCGACGTACGCGATCTCGCCGTCGGAGTTCCCTTTGAGGATGTCAATGGCGTCAGCTCGGCAGGCGCCGTGGATGTTTACTACGGACCTATCGGAAATACCTCTGGGGCTCTAAGTACGGTCGCGCTGAGCATGCCGACACCTCAGTCATCTTCAGAATTCGGTATCTCGCTTGCTGCCGCAGACTTCAACGCGAGTTGCGCGGGCGGTCCTTCGATCTGCTCTGCCGGGTCTGCCGGCCTCTACGACGATCTGGCGATCGGGGCGCCATACGCAACGGTCGCGAATGCTCAGGCAGCCGGCGCGGTCTACGTGTTCTACGGTGCTCCGACGACCACCGGTGGCCTCAACGAGGCAAACAATCAGTTCTGGACGTCATATACAGCGGGCGGGCAGACTTCAACTCTGGGCGGGAATTTTGGGGCAAGTCTGGCCGCCGGCCTGGTCATCAATTCGAGCGCATTAAACGGTGGTTGCCAGGGTCAGGGCTGCAATCCCCAGGATCTCATCATCGGTGAGCCGTACCGCAGTACAGGTGCGGGAGCCTACTCCGGAATCGTATACATCCTGGCCGGACAAGTACCCCCGAATACTACCACCCTAGACCAGCGCTACTGGCTCACGAGCAAGAACACTCCAAGTCCAATCAACGGGACGGCGGCGTACGCCTACGCGGGCGAGAGCCTGGCGACAGGATACAATTCCATACCCGCGAATTGGGACCCCACCCTGCGGATTGAAGACATTCTCATTGGTGAGCCCGGAATCAACACCGTGGACATGCAATACGGAGGCACTGGTTTTTTCACGACGGGCTCGCATCGACTGTTCCCGTGGCCATGAGGCCGATCGTCAGTGACGCCGAAGGCTGAGTGCTTTTCGACGTGGCGAGTGACCATCAACCCAATCCCCCTTTGCCCGAATTCGCGCGTAGAAAGCGCGTCGTGAGCAGGCGCAATGCGACTGGCCGTCCGGAAGGCAACACCATCGTGTGTGTCGCGCTTCAAGCGAGGACGATAGCTTGCGCGGTGGAGAGATGTTTAGGCGCGTCCGCTTCGAGTGCGGAGCCTGCGGCGAAGGCTTCGTAGACTGGCACGATGAAGAATGGGAGCGAGCTCCCGTCTTCTGCGTGAACTGCGGCGAACCCATTTTCGCAGGCGCGCCGGTCGACAGCGACGCGAGCGCAGAGCGCGGATCGTCGCGAGCGCAGGCTTCCAGCGCGCTCGGCGTACTGAAGAGCAGCGGCGATGGCTTTCGTGACACGCTGCGAGGGCTGCGTGTCGCGGGCTCCGACGCTTCGAGCTCCGACGCCCCCGAATCGAGCCGTGACGTCGGACAAGCGACGCGTTCAGCAACGCCCGGACCGTTCGCGAAAGCCAGCTCGACGGCTCCCCGCGCAAGTTCGCAATGGGCGGCGCGCCGCCGAAAGCTCGCGCCTGTGGGCGCGTTGCTGATTGGCTTTGCGTTGGGCGTACCGCTCACACTCGTCGGGCAAGAGCCAGTGACGAATCTCGTTCATCCCGCGGCGCGCGCCAGAGCGGCGCTAGCGGCGCAGCTCACCGCAGTATCGACGGCAATCGACGACGGTAACTGGGCACAAGCCCGGAGCCTGCTCGAGCGTTGTGCAGCGTCGGCGCCGGCGGGCGATCGGCATGTGACGACGTTGCGTGCTCGCTTAGCACTCGGGCTCATTTTGGCGAACCGACAGACGGAAGCGAGGCGCGAGCTCGCCGCGGTGCAGAAGTTGTCGGCCGTGCACCCAACCAGCGAAGAGCTACAGCGAGCCTACGACGCGATTTTCGTGGCCAAGCCGAGCGGGGCGGCTGCCAACGTCGCCGCGGCGGCTGCCGCCAAGCCCGCGCCGCCTCCAGC
>DATCFJ010000727.1:0-9158 GCA_036509605.1 Polyangiaceae bacterium
GGCTCAAGCCGGTGCCGGTGCCGCTTGACGCACAGGGCATCCGCGCCGACCTGCTCGAGGCCGCCTTCGCGTCGACGGGCGCGCGCGCCTTGTATTTGCAGCCCGCATTCTCGAATCCCTCGGGCGTCACGCTGTCCGAGCAGCGACGCAAAGAAGTCCTGCACTTGGCCGAGCGGGCTGGCGCGTTCGTGATCGAGGACGACTACGCGCGCGATTTGGCGTTCGGCAGCGCACCGCCTGCGCCGCTGTTTCGTCAGGGTGCCGATCGCGTCGTCTACATTCGCTCGCTCACCAAATCGACCGCGCCCGGGTTGCGCGTTGCGGGTATCGTCGCCAAAGGCCCGGTGCTCGGGCGGCTGCGCTCGCTACGCGCGACGGAGGATTTCTTCGTCTCGGGTCTGCTGCAGGACACCGCGCTGGAGCTGGTGAACGCCGCGGGCTGGGGCGGTTACGTCCAGAGGTTGCGGCAGGCCCTGCGCGAACGCCGTGACCGAGCGGTGCGCGCCATCGCCGGTAAACTTCCACAATGTACTTTGACCCGTGTACCAGAAGGGGGCTTCAGTCTGTGGCTTGAGCTCCCCGCGAGGGCAGATGACATTGCGTTCGTGGCCGCTGCCGCCCGCGCTGGCGTATCGCTCACGGCCGGCGCGCCTTGGTTTGCTGCAGAAAGACCGGCGCCTTTCGTGCGCATTAGCACTGCGGGAGCGAGCGCGAGCGACCTCGAAGCGGGCATTGCGCGACTCGCCGCGATCGAGACTTGAGTTGATCGAATCAAGCGGCGCCTGACATCAGACGCGTCACAGACCAGCAGGGCGTGACAACCGCGTGTGGCGTTTGGCCTCGCGGGCGGCTCAAGCTCGCTATCGCACCCCATGATCCGCTGTCTCACTAAATGTGTCGAAGCGAGACAAACGCTGGGCATTTTCAGCGTCGCGCAATAATATAAACATATGCTGTGGGTTAACGTTCGTATCAAGCGCGGATCTTGGATGGCGCTGTTTTGTAGCGCTGGGGCGATCGCCGCGGCTTGCGGCGGCAACCCATCGGTGACGAGCGCGCCGCACTCGTTCGACACGGGCGGAGCCGCGGCGGACGGCGGCTTGGGCGGCGACGGCGCCGCGGCGACCAGCACTGGCGGTACCGCCGCCACCGGTAACATCATTACCTCCGAAGGCGGTGATCCCAATAGCATGCCAATCGTCGCTACGGCGTTGGCCTTCGATCCGCCAAGCGTCACTCTAACGCTCGGTCCGGCGGGCGCGGTAAAGACCGCGACCTACACGCTGAAGGCGACTGTCGAAAGCGGCGTGATGCGCACGGTCACCGCGGATTCCTTGCAGTTCGATCGCCCCGACATCGCCTCGTTCGCGCTCGGTCCGCCGGCAGTGCTCACCGCTACTGGCACCGTTGCGGGCACCGGAACGCTCCACGCCGTGTTCGGCGGTCTAGAGGCCAAGGCGGATCTCGTCGTCAATATCGAAGAGACCAGCGTGAACGGCAGGATCGACAAAGGCGCTTTGGACGCGCTCAATGCCGCCAAGCTGCCCGCAGACGCCGGCCTCACCGCGTTGCTCTACCCGTACGATAAAACCGTGTTCCCGCTAGGTTTGGCTTCGCCACTCATGATGTGGACCGCGCCGAACCCGACGGGTGACGTGTACCGCGTGCACCTCGAGCAGAAGGGCTACAGCTACGACTACTACGCCGCCGTAGCCGCTCCAGCGCAACTGCGCGTGCCGCAAGACGCTTGGGATCGCCTGACTTCGTCGAACTCGGGCGACGCGCTCAAGCTCACGGTGTCGCGTTGGGACTCGGTGGCTAGCAAGGCTTACTCATCGGTCAAGGAGACCTTCACGATCGCTCCTGAGAGTTTGCAGGGCGCGATCTACTATTGGACGGCACAAGACAACCCGACGAAGGGTCACATCGGTGCCATCAACCGCGTCTATCCGGGCGTCGGTGCGAAGCCGGAGCAGCTCTATCAGGGGCGCTGCATGGGTTGCCACTCGGTCAGCGCCGACGGCACGACCATGGTCGCCACGATCCAGGACCCGCTGGCTCCCTCGGTCGCGCCATATGCGAACTGGACCAACGAGCGGGCCTGGGCGTCGTTCGCGCTCCCGGCGGGCACTCTGACCAAGCAGACCACGAAATCCGGTGCCAACTCCGCCCTGACCCCCGACGGGAAGTACGTGGTCTTCGGCGGCCGCTCTGGCTACACCGGAGTGACACCCGATCCGTTCATCCCAGGGTCGAAGTACATTTCCCTCGCCACGAGCGCCACGGGGGATGTGATCGTCGACAGCGGTCTCGACGACTTGGTGCTCACGGGCAGCGACGGCGTGATGATGCCCTCGTTCTCGCCAGACGGGAAGAAGCTCGCCCTCGTCGAGGCCGGCGGGGATTTGTACGACAACGTGCTGCCCACTCCGTCGGTGCGGATTCTGTACCTCGACTTCGATCAAGCGACGACCAAGTTCGACGCGGCGAACATCCACGAAGTCGTCAAAGCGAGCGCGCTGCCCGCTGGCGATGACCAGCTCGGTTATCCGTCGTTCAGCCCCGACGGCTCGTACATCGCGTATCACAGCGGTGAATTCTCCACGGGTTGTCATCCGGGCGACTGCGTCGACGCAACCGTCGACAGCGGTGAGCTGTGGGTGAGCGCAACTGCGGGCGGCGCGGCGCCGATCCGCATGGTCAACATCGACGACCCGCCCGCGCTGGCTGATCGCATGACACAGCGCGAGCCGACATTCTGTCCGGTGAGCCGTGGCGGTTACTCGTGGGTCGTGTTCACGAGCATGCGTGACTGGGGCAACGCCCACGTCGGGCCGGTGAGCAACGGCAAGCGCCGGTTGTGGGTTGCTGCGGTGGACAAGACCCTCGGCACAGTCGACCCGAGCCACCCGCCTTTTTACGTCGAAGGCCAGGCCGACGACACCCCGAACATGCGCGGCTTCTGGGCGCTCGCGCAGTGCATCCCAACACCAAAGCCACCGGCGACGGGCGCCGCATGCACCGCGGGCTTTCAGTGCTGCTCGGGCTTCTGTGTCAACGGCATGTGCGCGGACAAGACCACGCTGTCCTGTGCCGGCATTGGCGAGGCGTGCACCACCGCTACGGATTGCTGCAACTCGGGCGGCGGTGTCACCGACTGCGTTGGCGGCAAGTGCAAAGTCGTCGAAGTTCCTAGGTGAGGCCCTTAAGGCGCACCGCGCAGGCTTGGCGGTTCGCCCTCTCGCAAGCTTACTCGGACGCCGAAGGCTGTGCCGTTAGCGCCGCGCTCAGTGACCATCAATCCCTTGGCTGCTTCCAAGCCTTGAGGCAGGCCTCGAATTGGCGGTGGCCTTCGGGCCACGCGCCGAGCCCGGAGCTGGCGTTGATATGACCGGCACAGCCGATGTCGACGAGCTCGGCTCCCCAGCGCTGCGCGAATAGCGCGGCGCGCTCGCGATCCACGTAAGGGTCATCGGCGCTAGCGACGACGCGCGCACGGAAGGGCAATGGTGCAAGCGGGATGGGCGAGAAGCAGCGCACTTCGTCTGGCGTGCACCGCGGTGATTCAACGTCTGCCGGGGACACTAGGAACGCGCCGCGCACCTGCCGCGTGGCGCCCCCCGCTAGCTGAGCGAAATGCGCTACCAGCGAACAGGCCAAGCTGTGCGCCACGAGTACGACACCGCCGTGCGTTTCGAGGATGGCGCGCTCCAAGTTACCGAGCCAATCAGCGAGCTTGGGCTGGTCCCAGTCGGCTTGTTCGACGCGGCGGTAGCCGTGCGCCTGCTCCCACAAGGACTGCCAGTGGCTGGGACCGGAGTTTCCAAGGCCGGGTAAGATCAAGACCAGGGGCTGCGACATCGAATCTGGCCTTACATGATAGATCGCAGGGCGCGCTTGCCAAGCGGCGGATCGCGAAACGGGCGGAAACTCGTTGCGCTGGCACAACAATCAATTGTGCCTCCCGCCCTTTCGCTCTCGGGCGGTGGAGCTTAAGTTCCGAGCTGTCCCTTTGGAGGCTGCGATGATCACACTGCGAAAAGCTCAAGATCGAGGTCACGCCCAGCATGGGTGGTTGGATTCCTGGCACACGTTTTCGTTCGGGGACTACTACGATCCAAAGCACATGGGGTTCCGCTCGCTGCGCGTGATCAACGACGACAGCGTGGCGCCCGGCAAAGGATTCCCGACCCATTCACACCGGGACATGGAAATCATTACTTACGTGCTGGATGGCGCGCTGGAGCACAAGGACTCCATGGGTAACGGCTCGGTGATGAAGCCGGGGGATGTGCAGCGCATGACCGCTGGCACTGGAGTCGGTCACAGTGAGTTTAACGGATCGCGTAGCGAACCAGTGCACTTCCTGCAGATCTGGGTGTTGCCCGAAGCTCGCAATTTGCCCCCGAGCTACGAGCAGAAGCATTTCTCGAAGGAAGATCGGCGAGGCTTGCTGCGCGTCGTGGCCTCGCGCGAGGGTACGGACGGCGCCGTGCAAGTGCACCAAGACATGAAGCTCTTGGCCGGCCTATTCGGCGCGGGTGACAGCGTGAGCTACGCGTTGCCGGCGGGGCGGCACGCCTGGCTACACGTGGCGCGCGGTAAAATCCGCGTAAACGGTCACGATCTCGAAGCCGGCGACGCCGTGCAAGCCAGCGAGGGGGCAGCGCTTTCACTCAGCGACGCCAGCGACGCGGAAGTGTTGCTGTTTGATCTGGGCTGAGCCCGTTCGCGTCTCGCTAGTTTGCTTTTCTCACCAAGCAGTAGCCGGCCTTTGGCGGTGGAATCGCCGCGCAACGGTCCGGCTTGAAAATCGAAATCCAGGATGCCGGGCTGCTCGAGGTTCAGGTCGTCTGGCTCGAAGTGAAGTCGCCGGACGGCAGCCGACGCCGAGCCCGAAATCGTCAACAACGCGGCGACGAGCGCGAGCCGGGAAGGGCCGCTCACTTGCTGGTCGAATGCGTGCGATTCCGGCTGACCGCGCGGCGAGCGCGTGCCTCGAGGTCATCGAGCGATGCGGCCTGCAATTGTGCGGCGGCTGCGGCGCCCTCGACGTCCATGTCTTCGGCTGCAATATGCAGCTCTTCGGCGTCCACGACTTCGTCCGTGTTCGGCGTGTCTTCGAACTCGAGCACGTGATCGAATAGGGCATCGGCGTTGGCGAAGGCCGCGGCGAGCGGAGTGATGACGCTCGACTCGCGCATGGCCAGAACGCCCGCGCGGATCGCGGTCATCAGCGTTTCCTTGACGCCGACGCCGTTGACGGCGGTCGCGGAGATGACGGGCACGGCGGCGTCGAGCTTCAGGCGCTTCCTGAGCTTGTCCGGGGTGAGCGCGTCCGGGACGTCCTGCTTGTTGGCTTGGACCACCAAGGGCAGCTTTTCTGGGCGGCGCTTCATCAGTGCGCGCAAACGAGAGAACGTGCGCATCGTGTCTGGGATTTGGGCGGGGCTCGAGTCACACACGAAAGCGACGACGTCGGCCATCTCGATCAACGGTTTCCTGCGGTAAGCGCGCTGGACCTGGCCGGGCACGGTAATCAGCTGGAATTTTAGGGCTACGCCGGCCTGCGTCGGGCCGTCGAGCTCGAGCCAATCGAAAAACATCGTGCGGCCCTTGAGCTCGGCCGGCGTGTACATCTCGCTGCGCCGCGAGCTCGGGATCACATCGCAGATGCGCTTCAAGTTGGTGGTTTTTCCGGCCACGCCCGGGCCGTCGTAGACGATGCGCACGATGTGACAGTTTCGGGCGGAATCGAAGGACGGCATGTCCAAGACCTAACCCGGTTGGGCCGCGAGCGGAAGCCCTGGCGCGGCGTCGCCGGCGCGCGTTAGCGACGGCCAGCCCGTGTTTGCCGGAATTGCGGAAAACTCGAGGCACAACGGCTTGGCATTTTCCTTGCGATGAGCCCGCGTCGAGGAGGTTTCATCATGAAGTGCCATTTGTTTTTGGGGTTTGCGCTGTTGTCTCTATCTCTCGGCGCGTGTTCGTCGGGTGCGTCGGACGCGGATCCGCGCGCCGCGGAGGACCCGATCGTCGGGGGAAGTGTCGATCGAGCGAAGGATCCGGCCGTTGTGGCCATCGATATTGGGGGTGAGGCGTTGTGTTCGGGCAGCTTGATTGGGCCACGCCTGGTGCTCACCGCGCGCCATTGCGTGAGCGAGACCGCCGAGGGAGTGGACTGCCCGGCAAGTGCGCCACAGATCCAGGGCGAGCGGCCCGCGGATTCGTTCACGATTCTGATCGGGGACGACATCAGCAGCGCGCGCCCGGTGGCCATTGGGGAGCGTGTGATCGTGCCGCAGAGCGACGTGCTCTGTGATCACGATCTGGCGCTGATCGTGCTGGATCGCGCGGTTACCGGCGTGACGCCGCTCAGTCTCGGGTCGCTCAGCGGCGTGAAGACCGTGCGCGGCGTGGGCTTCGGCAAGCGCGGCGATACGGCTGCTGCCGGCAAGAAGATGACGCGCAGCAACGTGAAGATACAGCGTGAGTCCGCCGCCGAATTCATGGTCGGCGTGCTCAGCTGCAACGGCGATTCCGGCGGTCCCGCGCTGGACCCACAGGGGCGCGTCGTCGGTGTGGTGTCGCGTGGCGGCCCGAATTGTGACGGTCCGAATTCGCAGAACATCTACACACGGGTCGACGCATTCCACGCTTTGATCGAACAAGCCTTGGGCAAAGGGACGCCCGGCGCTGGCACGTCGACCGGCGCGGGCGGAAGCGCTAGCACGGGTGGCAGTCCTGCCGCGAGCGGCTCGGCGCAGTGCGGCACGGGCAAACGCTGCGCCAACGGCAGCCATTGCAACGAGCGCACTTTGCGCTGTGAGGCGTCCAACTGAGCGGAAGCTCGCGCGGGGTGATATACTCGCGCGAGGAGCACGTATGGGACTCTACTTGGGTTTGGACTCCAGCACGCAAAGCCTATCCGCGCTCGTCGTGGACACCGAGTCTGGGCAGGTGGTGCTGGAAGAGAGCGTAAACTTTGGTCAAGCGCTACCGGAGTACGAGTCCCAAAACGGCTTTCTGTCGCACCCCGACGTGCGACGGAAGCACGCCAACCCGCTACTTTGGGTGGCGGCCATCGATTGCTTGTTCGACAAGATCAAGGCGCGCGGTTTCGAGCTCAGCACGCTGAACGGCGTGAGCGGCGCGGGCCAACAGCACGGCTCGGTGTATCTGAGCACGCGCATCAGTGACGCGCCGCGCTGGTCGACCGCGTTGCCGCTGGTGGATCAAGTTCGCCCGTTGCTCAGTCGGCGCACCGCGCCCATCTGGCTCGACAGCTCGACCGGCGCCGAGTGCGCCGAGATCGCAAGCGCGCTCGGTGGTGACTCGCGCGTCGTCGCGATCAGCGGTTCGCGCGCGATCGAACGCTTCACGGGGCCGCAAATTCGAAAATTCTGGAAGACCGAGCCCGAGGCCTATGCCGCCACCGCGGAGGTCGCGCTGGTCAGCTCGTTCATGGCCTCGGTCTTGATCGGCGGCTCGGCGCCCATCGATCACGCCGACGGCGCGGGCATGAATCTGCTGGATTTGAAGCTTGGCGCGTGGAGCAGCGAGCTGCTTAGTGCCACCGCACCCGGCATCGCCGGCAAGTTGCCGCGGCTGGTCCCGTCGGCCACACGCGTCGGCGAGCTGGCACCTTACTTCGTCGAGAAATTTGGATTCGCCGCGGGTACCCCGCTGATTGCCTTTACGGGCGACAATCCGAGCAGCCTGGTTGGCATGGGCGCGACGGAGCCGGGCAGCGCGGTGATCAGCCTCGGTACGAGCGACACCGTGTTCGCCGCGATGCGCGAGCCGCACACTGATCCGCGCGGCTTCGGGCACGTCTTCGGTAACCCTGCCGGCGGCTTCATGTGCTTGATCTGTTTTGCCAATGGCTCGCTGGCGCGCGAGGAAGTGGCGCGGCGCGTGGGGCTCTCGTGGCCGGAGTTCGAACGTGTGATCTTGAGCGAGAGTGAGCCCGGTAACGCTGGCAACTTCATGCTGCCGTACTTCGTCCCGGAGATGACGCCAAAGCTCCTCGAGCCGCGTGTCGAGCTGGACGGCAGCCCTGAGTTTCGTGCGTTTCGCGATCCCGCCGCGAACGCGCGCGCTGTGGTCGAGGCGCAGGCACTGTCCATGCAGCACTATTCTGATTGGATCGGCGAGCGCCCGAAGCGTCTGCGCGTCACCGGCGGAGCTTCGAAGAACCGCGCCATCCTGCAGGTTCTGGCCGACGTATTCGAGGCTCGGATCGAGACACTCTCGGTCGCCAACGCGGCCGCGCTGGGAGGCGCGCTGCGCGCCGCGCAAGCCGTGGAGGGCCTACCCTGGGCCGAGCTGTACGCTCGCTTCGTTGCCCCCGAACCCGGCGTGTGCGTCGCTAGCGCGCCTGGTGCGAGTCGGGCATACGCCGAGCTGCGTGCCATATTTGCGCGCAAGTTGCCGGGCTAGCAGCGCGGCCCCGGACCTTCCTGGTGCTCGAGCGGAACGGCTACCGTGTGCTCGCGGCCGCCGATGGTCAGGCCGCCCCTCGACCTCGCACATCAGGAGAAGCGGCGTATCGATCTGCTGCTCAGCGACGTGATCATGCCGCGCATGAACGGCCGAGACCTGCGGGACGTGCTGAGCGTGCTCTACCCTGGGCTGCGCGTGATCTTCATGTCGGGCTACACAGGCGACGTGCTCCACCCGGGCTCGCTGATCTCGACGCAGACGTCCAGCTGGTGGCAAAGCCATTTACCCCCAGACGTCCTTCTGGAGGGCGTGCGCAAGGCGCTCGGCCGGTAGCCTGCATGGGCTTCGGAAAGCGTCGTTACTCGGGCGAATTTTGATGATTTCGCGTGACGCTGACGCTGGCGCTCACGAGCGCGTTGAGGAAGAGTGACGAGCCATGAGCAAGACCTTTCCGCGCGACTTCGTCTGGGGTGCGGCCGCCGCCTCGTATCAGATCGAGGGCGCCGCATTCGCTGACGACAAGGGCCTGTCCACTTGGGACATGTTCTGTCGGAAGCCTGGTGCGATCTGGAACGGGCAGCACGGCGACGTCGCCTGCGATCACTTTCACCGTTACCGAGACGACGTCGCGTTGATGAAGCAGGTGGGCTTGCGCGCGTATCGCCTGAGCGTGTCCTGGCCGCGGGTGATTCCCGAGGGTGTGGGGCGAGTCA
>DATCFJ010000728.1:0-2649 GCA_036509605.1 Polyangiaceae bacterium
GCGGCACGAACTTACGTAGCCACGAGTCCTGATCATGAGCCTTCAACTGACCATCTATCCAGCCCCACGCTAGCGCGACGTCGAGGGCCTCGTGATAACTCAGTGTCTTCAACGCCGAGCCCTTCTTGCCAAGTCTCAGCCACAACCCGGGCGACGCCGCCGGTTGGGCTCTTATCCAACGCGCAAACTCGGCAGCGGTCGCGAAGGACCGCACCGGAAGCTCGGCCTTGACCGCGGACTCGCCGATTTTGGGCGCAATTTTTGCGACTTTTCTCGGCTTGGGAGGGGATTTTTTGGTGGTGCTCATGCGGGCTCTGCTTGGCCCAGCATAAGGCGATCCGCAGCGCCGGCGCGAGGGCTTGGCAGACTGCCCGGCAGTGCGCTCTGCTGAGCGCATGACCTCGCGTCTATTGCTTCTAAATGGCTCCCTGCGCGGCTCTGAAGGCAACACCGCAACGCTGTTGCAATATGCGGGGGGAGCCCTCGACAGCTCCTGGCAAAGCGACGCACTTTCACTCGCAGAATACAGCGGCAGCATCGAGTCACTCGTCGAGCGCTTGGCGACCGCCGACGCATTCTTGATCGGGAGCGGCGTGTACTGGGGCTCTTGGGGCTCGCCGCTGCAGCGCTTCCTGGAGGTGGTCAGTGCCTATGAGCTCTCGAGCTGCTTTCTGGGCAAGCCTGCCGGTGCCGTCATCAGTGCGGATTCGATCGGCGGCCTGGACGTCGCGCAGCGCTTGCTGGGCGCGTTTTCGCTGCTCGGCTGCCTCGTGCCGCCGCTATCCACGGTGGTCGTTTCGCGCGTGGCCGGCGTCGCCAGCGCGGCCGATCCGGAGGCAAACGACGACGTCTGGCAAGCCGATGACCTGCGAGTGGTCGTCAAGAACCTGAGCGTCGCTTGCTCGCTACACGCGCTACCCTGGGCGACCTGGCCAGTACGCAAGTTGCCGCGGCTCGAGGGGCCGTACCCGTCGCACGGCGTGCTCAGCGCGGGCCTGGCCAAATTCGCCTGACGCGCTGGCTCTCTCAGCGATACAAGGCGCCCGCAACGCGCAGCGCCCAGCCCAAGTAAACGATCACCGTCGCGGCCACGGCGAACGAAGCCACCGGCGCGCCGCGCGCGCCGCGCACTCGACGCCGCGCCCGCTGCTGCAGGGAAGCCTTGAATCGGCCATCGAGCGCGATCGGCTCGAGCTTGCGCAAACGCGACAACAGCTCATCGAACTCGGTCATTGGTCTGCCTCTCAGTGTGCCCGACGCCGCCCTCTTCGTCGAGCACCTCCGCCAAACGCGCTCGCGCGCGACTGACGCGTTTCCGCACCGTTGCTTGGCCGACTCCCAGCACCACTGCCGCCTCGGGGTAACTCAAGCCCTCGACGCCAACGAGAAGAAGCAACTCGCGATCTTCATTGCTCAAGCTCGCTAGCGCTCGTTCCAACTCCGAGAGCGCCAATCGCGCTTCGGGGCCGCCGCTCTGGGCAGCGGGCTCGGGAGGCAAGCTTGCCTCGAAGCGAGCCGCGACCGCCCGCGCTCGGGCCTGGCTGTGGAAGGCATTGCGAGCCACGGAAAACAGCCAACCTCGCAGGTCAGAATTGAGACGCAGACTCGGCCCGTGCTCTGCTAGGCGCAGGAACGTGTGTTGAAGCAACTCCTCGGACAGCGCCCGAGAGCGCGAAAGACGCACGAGAAACCCGAAGATCCGCTCGGCGTAGCGCTCATAGGCTAGGTCGAAGCCGCGCTCGTCGCGGCGACGGAGCAGCGAAAGCGCGTCCTGATCGCGAGCCTCGAGCATGCCCAGAGACAACGCGCGAAGCCCGTTTTCGTGACTCTGATTTTCTTCGTCGTCGGGCGTCACAGCTCCGGCTCCCGCGCGTTCCCCTGAGTATGCTGACATTAATACAAGAAGGCGGGTTCCCCATTTGGTTCGTGTTGGCTTTCGGCGGACTGCTGCTGCTGTGCAGCGGCCGTTATGCCGTCGCTCCCAGCGCGCGGCGGCTGCGGCTGGCTGGCGCTCTCGGCCTGACCACGTTCCTCGCTACGATTACCGCCGTTTGCGCCGATCTAGCCACCGTTGGGCACCAGGGGCCCGCGTACCTCGCGCGGCACCCCGACATGCAATTGTATGCTTTGGCGTTTCAGGGCGGCGCCGAATCGCTCAGTCCGAGCATCGTCGGCTTCAGCATGCTGACGTTGTCGGCGCTGCTGGTTGCGCTCGGCTGCCACCGCGAGCTCGACGACGCTTGAGCATCAGGCTTCGTCATAGAGCGGTTGTGGTTCAAGGTGCGCAAAGTACTCAAGCATCTCATGATGCCCCGCATGTCTGGTCCCGAGCTATTCGCGCGCTGCTGCGCGAGCTTCCCGTCGCTCGCCCAACGCTTCGTGTTCGCGAGTGGAAACCCAGAGTCGGCGCGCGTGGAGCTGAGCCGTGTCGTGCAGCGCGTTGGCAGCGACACTCCGCCCATCTTGCTGGCCAAGCCGAGTCCGCGTGACGCATTGTTGCTAGCCCTTCTCGCTGCCTCCGCCCACAGCGCCCCGCGATCCGGGACCTACTCGACGGTCGAACCGACGACTCTCGAGGTCCCAAAGTACCAGGGCTAGACACCACACCCGTGGCGATCAGCCTCGCGCAGAAGGCCGGCCCGCAGCAAC
>DATCFJ010000729.1:0-6856 GCA_036509605.1 Polyangiaceae bacterium
ACGCGGCGCGAGGGCATCTCCGAGTGAACGATACCGGCACCGGCCGTCATCCATTGCACGTCGCCGCCGCGCAAAACGCCCTTGTGGCCCGCGGAATCCTCGTGCTCGAACTCGCCGCTCAGAATGTAGCTGACCGTCTCGAAGCCGCGATGCGGATGATCGGGCGCGCCCAATGCCTCGCCCGGCGCGTAGTCGATCGGCCCGAATTCATCGATCAACAAGAACGGATCCGCGAGCCCGAGGCTCATCGAGGGTAGCGGGCGCCGCACGATGAAACCGGCCCCTTCCTGCTGGTGATGCGCAGTGACCAAACGGCTGACTTCGCGAACATTGCTCATTGGCAGACTCCTTGAACCCGACAAGATAAGGCGCCACGCCAGGGAAGCAACGCACGCTGCGACAACGCAGCGTTGCTCCAGAGTGAACAATCACACGCGGTTTCGGGTACCCCGGAATTTGACGACGATCTTAGCTATTTAGGGCCCGTTGCGTCGGCGGCGAGCGCTCGCTGTGCACTCGGTACGAGAACGTATAGTTCGAGTCGAGCTCCGGTCGACCGCTGACGCGCACCTCGAGCGTGAACGTGTCGACGTCAGCCGTTGGTAGCGCACCGCGTGCAGTAGGCCCTCGAAAGTTCTGCTTCGGCGCAAGCGCTGGGAAGTCGAAGCTCGCCAGCGCGATGCTCGCGCCACCCACTTCCAACGCAATCTCGACGCGACCCGCCGCAACCACCGTTGGCGACTCATTGAGGATCCAAATCTCCGCTTCGAAGATCTCACCCGCGCGCCAGCTGAACTTATCCACGCGCGCGCTCGCCAACAGCGGACGACACGCCGCTTGCACCGCGTGGTAAGCCGGTTTCGGACGGTGCGGCCAGCTCACTAAGTTGTTGTTCGCGGCGGACGGCCAAGGCTCGTTGAAGCACCAATTGAGCGCCATCGAACAGACCGGCTTCTGACGGCGCGCTTCCTCGAAGATGAACTTGTAGCCCTCGGCCTGCATCAGCTGACCGCGCAGGACGAGCTGCTCGAGAGTTTGGGTTGGCCCGAAATAGTGCTCGATTGAGGCCTGGCATAACCACGTTCCCGGGTCCATTTCCCAAGCGCCGAGGCCGTGGTGTGTTTCCCAGGCGGTGCCGGGGCGCGGCGGGAACAGCTCGGATTCGGGGATGAACGTCTTCAGATAGTCGACGGCGGACGGACCGGGACAGCCGAACTCGGAGTACGCTGTGTGACGCGCTTCGCCGAAGATCTGAAACAGCTCGCGGCCGTGTTCGTCGCGGAAGCGATAGTCCCCGTGGGCCATGCCGCCGAGCGGCGCGGTGGCAATGAACGGCGTGTCGCGGTCGAGCTCGTAGCAGTTCTTGTTCAACAAGCGTAGCGCCAGGCTTTGGTCGGTCATACCCGACCAGGCATTGAACAGCTCGTTTCCACCGCACCAGAACGCGAGCGACGCATGCTGCCGCACACGCCGAATGATCGAACAGGATTCCTGATCCAGCACACGCAGGTACTCACCTTCACCGTCGTACAGGTTGCACGCGAGGTGAAACTCGGTCCACACGAGCAGCCCGAGCTCGTCGCAAATCTCGTAGAACGACTCTTTGTTGATGATCGCCCCGCCCCACGTGCGCAGCAGATTGAAGTGCGCGGCGCGCGCTAGCTCGAGCAGCGGGCGATACGTATCTGCCGAGATTTTCCCGGGAAATATCTCCGGGCAAACCCAATTGGAGCCGCGCGCGAAGATCACGCGGCCGTTCACCTCGAGCGTGATTGGTGGCTCACTTCGGCTCTTGGGAAAACTTGCGGGCCCCTGCCAAGCGCCTTCGTGCATGACCAAGCGCACGCGTCGAAAGCCGACCCGCTGGCTGTGCGCGACCACCCCGTTCAAGATGACCTCGAGAGTGTACAGCTCCGGAGCGCCTTCACCCGCCGGCCACCACAGCCGTGGCTCTTCGACCACCGCCTGCGGCGCCTTGAACTGCGCTACCGTTTGCCCTCGCGGATCCAGCAGGCGAAACGACAGCAGAGCTGAACCCGGCTCGCTCGTCTCAACCTCGACGCTCAGCTCTGCGCGCGAAAAATCCTCATTCAACCGGTAGCGAACGTCCACGCTGCACAGGTGCACGCGCGACCGCACTTGGAGGCCCGTGTCTTGCCAGATCCCGAGCGGAATCAAGCGCGGGTGCCAGTCCCAACCGTAGCTCACGGGCGGCTTGTTCGAGAGCCGAGCCTGCGCGCGCCCCTCGGGCTCACCGTGTGCTTTGGGTGCGGGAAAAATCAAGACCTCGAGTACGTCCCCGGACTTGGCGCGGTCAGTCAGATCCAGCTCGAACGGCGTGAACATACCTTCCTGTTCGTGCAGAACCGCGCCCTCGAGCAACACACGAAAGTGGTAGTCCACGCCGCCGCACACGAAGAACACGCGTTCGTCCGAGCTCAGCTCGGGCAGCTCGAGCCGAGCGCGATATAGCCAAAAAAACTCCTCGAGCCCTTGGTACGCCTTGAACTGATCGGCGACCCAATAGTCCGGGTACCCCTTGGCCCGCCCCCAATCCAATTGCACCGCGCCAGGCACCCGAGCGGGCACGAGCTCAGTAGGAGGCACCGAGGCGAGCGTCGTCGGGCCAACCGTCCAGATCAGTGGCGTGAGCGGGCTCGTCATGCGAGGCGCCACGATACAGCGAACCACCGCACCCTGCGCAATGGCCCTAGCGCGTCACGCGCCAAACGTCGCGCAAGCAAGCGGCAACGAGCGCGCGAACCGCTCGGCCCACGCCGCTTGCCCCGCGTCGTCGAGCAGTAGATCCTGGCGTATTTCGAGCTCGACGTGGGGGATGCCGCGTTGCTCGCCGTACACGGGGATGCCGTAGTCGCTCAGATCCCCGACCGCGTAGGGCTCGTTGTCTCCGACGACTAGCTCCGGGTCGGCGCGCAGCAACGCCAGCAATGCCTGGCCGAGCCGCGCGTCTCGATTGTACAGCAAGCCGACATGCCAGGGTCGCGCCACGCCCTGGAACACGGGCGTGAAGCTGTGCATCGCGATCAGCACGGTGGGCTGAGCGGCGCGCGCACGGCGCTCCAGCTCTTCTACGATGCGCGCGTGGTAAGGCGAGAATATATCGCGCGCGCGACGCGCGGCCGCGCTGGCAGGCAGCGCCTCGTTGCCGGGGATCGCCGTATCTTCACTGAGCGTCGGGATCGAGCTCGCGGCACCGAGCGGGCGGTTACAGTCGATCACCAGCCGCGAATACGTTTGTAGGATCGCGAATGCGCCGAGTTGCTGGGCCAGACTGCGCGTGACGCGTGCAGCCCCTAAATCCCAGGCGATGTGCCGACCTAGCTCCGACTCCGGCAGACCCAAGCTCCCGAGCAAGCGCGGCAAGCGGTTGCCCGCGTGATCGCAGGTGATTAAAAAGGGCGATTGCGCCGCGTCTAGGACCACCTCGAAGGTGGCGGGCTCGTCCGCTGCGAGCAGCGAGGCTTCCGGCGAAAGTTCGAGCTCTGCAGTGCTGACCACGGGCCTAGTCAGTACCCCGGGGCGGCAATCTGTCAACGGACTGCACGCCGATCAGTGCTACAAACCGGGGGGCGATGACCCGCATTCTCGTCTTCGACATGGGCGGCGTGCTGTACGACTTCGAAGGCGAAGGGCTAATTACTCGTCACAGCCGCCGGCAGCGTCGCTGGCGCAGCGATGAAGTGCACGCGCTCTGGGCCAAGCTGGTGCACGGTTTCGAAACAGGCGCGTGCGGCGAAACGGAATTCGCCGAGGCGATCGTGCGGGGTTTCGACCTGACGCTCAGTCCGGGCGAGTTTTTGATCGAATTCCGTGAGGCCGCGCGCGGCTTCTACGACGGCGCGCTGAGCCTGTTACGTGAGCTCAGCGCGAAACATCGGCTGCTCAGCCTAAGCAACACCAACGCTGTCCAGTGGCCGAGGCTACTGGAGCGCCTAGGCAGCGAGGACCCGTTTCACGCGCACCACCCTTCGCACGTATCAGGCTTCCACAAGCCCGATCCGCGCGCGTTCCAAGCTGTCCTAGAGCGTCACACTGCGGCGTCCGAATTCTACTTCTTCGACGACCGAAAGCAGAATGTCGCCGCCGCGTCCGCGCTGGGCTGGCGAGGCCGGCACGTTCGCGGCACGGCCGAAACGCGCCAAGCTTGCATCGAGCTCGGTCTACTGAACAGCGACTAAGGGCCCTCGAGTGGCTAAGTCGATCGCCCTAAGCTCGCCGTTCGAAGATACGCGGCACCAGCTCGAGCTTTCTGTTGGCCCGGGCGATGGCGCGGAACACCAAGACGCGCCAGTTGACCTCGAAGCGATCCACTCCGTAGCCCGCCAGCAAGGATGTAATGGCGGCGCGCAGAGACAGCCAATCGCTCGGCGCCATCAGCACCTCTACGAACTCGGGGGTGTAGAAGCCTTTGACGAAGCGACGATACGTAGCGACGCTCTTTGCGACTTCGCGCTCGTAGGCGACGAACTGCGAGCGCTCGAAATTCTTTTTGGCAAGCGCCGCCGACACGGCCTCGGCTGCGCGAAACGCGCCCACCATGCCCAGGTAGACGCCCGTCGAAAACACGGGATCGATGAAGGCTGCCGCGTCGCCGACGAGCAGGAAGCGATCCCCGGCGAACTTTCGGCTGACGTACGAGTAATCGGACACGCTGCGCACGGGAGCGATTCTCTTGGCGGTCGCCAAGCGTTCGCGCAAAAACGGAGTCTGCGCGATTTGCGCTTCGAAATAAGCTTCATCCGGCTTCTGCCCACGCAAATTGCGTGACGGACCGACGAGCCCGACACTAGTGCGGTTGTTCCGCAACGGGATCACCCACCACCAGCCTTCGGGGACGAGCACGACGCTGATGTCGCCTTCTTCGTTGCCCTGGTAGCGGCTGGCGCCCTCGAAGTGCGAAAACACGGCGAAGTTCTTGAGCTCTTTATCCATCTCGCGCAGGCCGAGCCGCCCAGCGAGGAGCGAGCTTTGCCCAGTTGCGTCGATCAGCAGCTGCGCGTGGAAGGCTGTTTCGGAGCCGTCGTCAGCGCGCGCCACGACGTCCACGCCGCGCGCGCGGTCGATGTCGAAGCGGATCACTTGCATGCCTTGGCGCACGTCAACGCCGCGCTCTGCCGCATTGTCGAGCAAGAGCTTGTCGAACTCACTGCGGTCGACCTCGAAGGCCGAGCTCGGGCCCTGCACTAGGCCATCGGCAAACGCGTAGCGGCGTTTCAGCGAACCGTCTGCGGTCACGAACTCAGCGGCGTACTTGGGCAGAAAGTCGGCGGCTTTGAGGCGCGGCATGGCGCCCAATTGCTCGATCAACGGCATCGTGCAGGGCAGCATCGATTCGCCGATGTGGAAGCGCGGGAAATGCTCCTTTTCGAGCAGCAGCACGCGATGCTTGCTTTGCGAAAGGCGCGTCGCGACCGCAGCCCCCGAAGGCCCACCGCCAATCACGATCACGTCGTACTCACTGCTGGTCATCAGCCGCGGACGTAGCGCGGAAACGACGCCGGGGGAACAGACGAGCGCGCTAGCCCTTGAAGACCGCGCGCTCGTTTCGTCGCGCTGCTCTTACTGATTGAGAATGTAGGCGGCGACCAGCGGGAAGACGATCGTCGCGTCGGATTCGATCACGAAGCGGGGCGTGTCGACGGCCAGCTTGCCCCAGGTGATTTTTTCACCGGGCGGCGCGCCGCTATACGAGCCGTACGAAGGCGTGGAATCGGAGATCTGGCAGAAGTAGCTCCAGACTTTGACCTTCTGCTGCAGATCTTGATCGATCAGCGGCACGACGCAGATCGGAAAGTCTCCCGAGATGCCGCCGCCGATTTGGAAGAAGCCGATGTCGTGCTTGGCTTCTTGCTCGCGGTACCAATTGATCAGCGCGCCCATGTACTCGGTGCCGCCGCGCATGATCGTGTACTCGTATTCGCCGCGGATCACGCCGGCGACGAACATGTTGCCGAGCGTGGAGTCTTCCCAACCAGGGACGAACAGCGGCAGGTTCTTTTCGGCCGCCGCTAGCAGCCAGGAGTTCTTCGGGTCGATCTCGTAATCCGGCTCTAGCTCCTTGCTGCGCAGGAGTTGGTAAAAATACTCATGCGGCAGGAAGCGCTGCTTATCCTTGTGCGCGCGGTCCCAGAGCGCGAGCATCTTCTTCTCGATCTTTCGCATCGCCTCGTGCTCGGGGATGCACGTGTCGGTGACGCGGTTCAGGCCCTTTTCCAGTAGCGCGGCTTCGTCGTGCGGACCGAGCTCGCGGTAGTTGGGGACGCGCCGGTAGCTGTTGTGCGCCACCAAGTTGAACACGTCCTCTTCCAGGTTGGCGCCGGTCAACGAAATGCCGTGGATTTTGTCCTTCCGGATCAACTCGGCGATCACGATGCCCATCTCGGCGGTGCTCATCGCGCCGCCCATCGTGAGCAGCATCTTGCCGCCCTTCGCCAGGTGCGTTTCCCAGCCTTTGGCCGCGTCGATTAGGGCCGCTGCGTTGAAGTGACGGTAGTGGTGAACGATGAAGTCTTTGACGGCGCCCATTTTGGTCTGCGCAAAAAAGAACCGTTTCTGGCCCGCGTCAAGCATGGAACCCTGATTTCGAGCCGCGCGCCCGGACGGCGTCGCGGGTTTGTCGTGCCAGCGGAGCGAAGCGCAAATTCCGTGGTAACCTCGTGGCCTTGGAGAGGGCTCGGCCGTCACGCCGTCGCCACATCACCTAACCCCCAACTGATGTCGTCGGATCGTCCTTTCAGCGTATCCGGGCCGGGCTCCTTGAGTGGGCAGGTCGTCCAGTCAGAGTTTCAGCCTGGCGTGAGCTATCGGCTGGAGCGGCGTATCGGCGAGGGCGGCA
>DATCFJ010000730.1:0-2097 GCA_036509605.1 Polyangiaceae bacterium
ACGGACGGCGCATTCGCGCCAGACAGCGGCGCATTCGACGCCGCGAGCTGCACGATCGGCTCGGGTGCCGAAGCGAGCGCGTTCGGCGCGTTCGGCGTCCGAGCCACCGGAGCCGCGCAGCCGGTCAGCCCTGCAGAGGGCGGCGCTCCGCCGACGATCAACGCCGTTGCGGCCAGGGCGCACGGGTAAGTCAGGCGAAATGGGCGGCTAGTCACGGGACCGGGAGGAGTATCCATAGAGGCCGAAGTTGGGCCAAATCCTGAGCCCATCTCCGTCCTTCGCGCTTGCATCGGGCGCCGCGTCGGGACAATAGTCCGCCCCGCAATGGCCCCCCGCCCCGCCCTCGCCTCGACTGAGCCCCGCCGTTCGCTCCGTTCGACGAGCTGGCTGCCCTTGGCGCTCGCCATGGCTACCGGCCTATCGGCCGGTCTTGCAGCCCGTCCGGCCGCCGCAGAGCCCGCCGACAGCTCGGAAACATCCGCAGCCGGCCCGCGGACCGCTGCCCTACCAAGCGTGTCGCTCGACCAATACCCGGCCCCCTCGGCGCGGCGCAATTTGCTGATCGCCGGCGGCGTCACGCTCGCCAGTTGGTACGGCCTCGCGCTCGGCTCGTCGTACATTTGGCCCGACACCGTAGGCGCAAAAGATCTGCGAATTCCGGTGGCTGGCCCATGGCTGGCGTTCGCACACAGCGGCTGTGGTCGGGTCGCGTCGTGCAGTGAGGTGCTCGTCGTGATCCGCGCTATCGCCACCGCGCTCGACGGCATCGGACAAGCCAGCGGCGTCGCATTCGTCGGCGAAGGTTTGTTTCTGCCGACACAAGAACCGAAGCGCGTTCCTGCCGAAGCAGCCGAAGCAGCAAGCGAACCCCACTTCGAATTGCACCCAACATTCGACGCGGGCAAAAATACCGTCGGCTTTGGCGTGCTAGGCGTATTCTAAGCAGAGCGAGCAGCGCTGCTCGCTGCTCGTGTTTACTATGGCCAAGGTGCACGTGAGACAAATGCATGCAACGTGGAACACGTGATGGCGGTCACCAGGTGAGCCGGCGAACTAAGTTCGTCTTGGTCACTGGCGGAGTAGTCTCCTCAATCGGCAAGGGCCTCGCCTCGGCGTCGATCGGCGCGTTGATGGAAGCCCGCGGGCTCACCGTCACGCATATGAAGCTCGACCCGTACATCAACGTCGATCCAGGGACGATGTCGCCGTACCAGCACGGCGAAGTGTTCGTGACGGAAGATGGCGCGGAGACCGATCTCGATCTCGGCCACTACGAGCGCTTCACGTCCTGTCAGCTGACCAGGCGCGCCAACGTGACGACGGGCCGCATCTACGAAGCGGTGATCACCAAAGAGCGGCGCGGCGAGTATCTGGGCGCGACCGTGCAGGTGATTCCGCACATCACCGACGAGATCAAGGCCCGCATCTACGACGCCACTCGCGACGTCGACATCGCCATCATCGAGGTTGGCGGTACGGTGGGCGACATCGAATCCTTGCCGTTTCTCGAGGCAATTCGCCAGCTGAAGCTGGAAGCCGGCCACGGTAACGCGCTCAGCGTGCACGTGACGCTCGTGCCGCACATCGTCACCGCGGGCGAGCTGAAGACCAAGCCGACCCAGCACTCCGTTCGGGAAATGCGCGAGATCGGCATTCAGCCGGACATTTTGATCTGCCGCAGTGATCGCCCGCTCGCCCACGGCCTGAAAGAGAAGATCGCGCTGTTCTCCAACGTGGCGGTCGACAGCGTCATCTCCGCGGTCGACGTCTCGTGCATTTACGAGCTGCCGCTGGTGCTGCACGCCGAAGGTCTAGACGACCAAATCGCCGAGCGCCTGAACATTTGGTCGCGCCAGCCGGACCTCACCAATTGGATCCGCGTGGTCGAGCGCTTCAAGAAGCCCGCCAAGGGCTCGGTGCGCATTGGCGTGGTCGGCAAGTACGTGCACCTAAAGGACAGCTACAAGTCCTTGAACGAAGCGCTCGTGCACGCCGGTCTTGCGAACGACGTCGCCGTGCAGCTCGAGTACATCGATTCGGAGCAGATCGAGCGCGGCAGCGCACCCGCGTTGCTCAGCGGCCTGGACGCAATCCTCG
>DATCFJ010000731.1:0-6023 GCA_036509605.1 Polyangiaceae bacterium
GGCGGTTGGGTCGTGCCAGCGAGCTACAGCTGGCCGCCGAACGAGGTACTGGCCAACGGCGCGGCCACACCTGCTTCCGCCCGGCACACGACCGCGATCGGGGCTCTGCCCTGGACCTCGAGCAAGCGCACCACGCCGACCTCAACGTCCATCTTCGCCAAAGCGCTCGGCGACGTACCTCGTCCACGCGCTCGGAACGAGCTACGTTCGGTGCTGCCAGGCGGCTCCGAGTGCGAAGCACGCCTCCGCGAGCATGACGTGCGCTTTCACACGCTCGACCACGAAATTGGCGTAAAGACCCCGGTCGTCGTCGACGGCCCGATCGCGAGCATTCGCTATTACACCGGCGCGCACGGCCCGTTGATTGCCGATTGCCGCTTGGTGTTGGCACTTGCGCTCGTGGGTCCCGAGCTCGTTTCATTCGGCGTCACTGACGTGCGCTTCTCGGGAGCTTACGTGTTCCGCCTGAGCAACAAGGGGCGCGTCAGCCTGCACGCTTATGGCCTTGCTATCGACATGCACGGCTTCACTCGCTTCGGCGTGCACTACGAGGTCGACCACGACTTCCGCAAAGGCCTCGGCCAGGCGCTTCCCGAGGATGCGCCGGTGGCCAACGCGATCGCCAATCGCTTTCGAAATAGCGGGCTTTTTCACGAGTACCTGACCCCCGACGACAACGCGGATCACCACGACCACGTGCACGTCGGCGTTTCGCCGCTACCCGACGAAGTGCTCTGAACAGCTCCTACAATGCGTAGTTCTGGCGCACGATTTCGCTGGTGAAACTGGCGCGTAAGTAGAAACCGCGAGGCAGCGCAGCAAAACCCACGCCGTCCGCGTCGATGCCGCGTCGACGCGCGTGTGAGTCGGCTGCTTTGGGCCTGATCTGCAAGCAGCGACCGATGTGGCCGGTGATCGACTCAACGTCGCCGCGACCGATAATGCCGGCCAGCTCTTCCCAATCGAAACGCAACGCCGCTTCCGCCTCGGCAGTGAGCGCCCATAGCAGCGGCTCGCCGATCTGGCGCTCGGGAACCGGGATCTGGCGCTCGCCCTGAACCGGCACCCAGAGCACGCGGTTCAGCTTGCGACGAACGCGCGACGACAGCCACTCGACCTCGCCGATTTCGACCAGCGGGATCGTGCACACGAACGTCGATTCGAGCGCTCGTCCGCGTGAGTCGACCGGTAACGTCTTGAGCTCGATGCCAAGCGCTTCGAAATCCGGCGCGGCGCGCGAGCCCGCCGTCGCGCCCAACGCGCGCTCGACGAGCGCACCCACGAAGCCTTTGGCGCGCCGCAAATCGGCCGGAGCCGGCAACGAAAAACGCTCTGCCAACTGCCCGATGCGGAGCCCCGCGAGCCCACGCGCGCGCTGCAGCAGCGCCGCTTCGCTTTCAGGCGCGGCCGCGAACAGAGCGACGTTCACGCCACAGGCCTTCGGTGACGCGCGACGAGCAGCGCGATGTCATCTTCCTGCACGGCCAGAAACTCGCACACCGACGCCAACAAGTGGTCGCGGATTTCCGTCACCGAGCCATTTCGTACGGCCAAAAGCTCGCTACATAGGCGATCGATGCCGTATGGCTGACCGGCGCGGTTGGTCGCTTCGATCGCGCCGTCCGTATAAAGCAGCAGCAGATCGCCGTCGTTCAGCTGCGCGTGTTGGTCAAGGGTAGCCTCCGCGATGTCCTTCGTGGCGCCGACCCAAGTCCCCAAGGTTGGAATGCGCTCACAAATGCCCGTCGCCGCGCGCAAGATCAAGAGATCTTCATGCGCACCGGCGAAGACCAGCTCACCGGTCGAGAAGTAGCGAATCAACGATAGCGTGGCGTGCTCGTCCTGACCGAGGCGCTCGCGGACGTTGTCGTACAAGACCGCGTTGACGACCTGCAGTACGTCGCGCGGTGCCGCGCCAAAATCGTAGCGACCGAGTGCAGCGACGATGCTTTGCAGCATCATCATCACGAGCCCCGGACGAAGACCGTGCCCGGCGACGTCTCCGATGCCGAGCCAGCAACCCCCCGGACCAGGCAGAACGTCGTAGTAGTCACCGCCGACTTCCGTGGCGGGCAACATGGTGGCAGCGATCTCCAGGTTCTCGACCTGCAAGTTGCGCGGCAGAATCGAGGTCTGAATGTGACTCGCGATTTCGAGCTCGCGTTCCAGCCGCTCTTTTTCCGCCTTTTCGCGCTGTGCGGCTTCCTCCGCGACGCGCCGCACCAGCTCCGCGCCGCGCAGCGCTGCGCTGATCAGCTCGCGCAAGAGCTCGTACACCACGCGCCGCTTCGGTCCGAGCTCGAGCACGGTGTAGCCGAGCTGACGGTTCTCGAAATACAGCGGTTCGACCACGACCGATTTTCGGCGATCTCGGCGCAGGGCGGCGGGCACGATGTCCAACGTTTGAAAGTGCACGCCGAGGCTCGGCAACTCGCGCAGCTTGCGATCCTCATAGGCGACAATCATGCGGGACTGAGCCGGTGGTCGTCCCAGCCCTTCGTACAGCGCCACGTATGCCGAAGAGATATCGAGCGCCGGCAAGCGATCGGCCAACGCGCGCGGCAACGACTCGACGTCGAACGACGTGATCAGCGATTCACTCGTGTCGGTCAAGATGCCAGCAGAGCGTTCGGCTTGGCCGCGCAGCGCGCGCTGTTCGCGCTCTACGGCATCCGCAATCAACACGCGCACCCGTTGCCACACATCCTCGAAGCGCATCCAACGCCGCGGGTCGTTCATCACGCACGGCAGGACGCGCCGACGAATCACCGACACGGCGTGTTGCCAGGCGCCCGCGTCCCCCTCGGCGGCCGCCGTTCGCGCCAGCATCTCGTCCAGTAAGGACAAGAGCTCGCGGTCCGATCCGCCTAGAATCGCGCTCTGCACGCTGTCCAGCGTGCGGTCGATCCAGCCTTCCGGCCCGATCACGCGCGAGGTGCGCTCCGCCAACGCCAATTCGGCGGACAGTTCCTGGCGGCGCCAAGCAAAGGTCACCTCGAACGGCTGCACCTCCGCCTGCAAGGGCTGCTCTGTTTCTGCCGGTGCGCCCTCCGACAAGCAGCCACACGAGCGACGCTTCACGAAATGGGAAGGCAGCAGTTTGCTTGGGACCTCCGACTTGCCCGCTATTGCATCACGGGCGAAGTCGACCGCGCATTCTGCGATGGCCCAATAGGGCTGACGCACAGTGGCCAAGCTGGGCGACGCGCCGCGCGCCTCCTCGCTGTCGTCGAAGCCCACCACCGCGACGTCCCGCGGCACGTCGAGACCGCGAGCGCGCAGCGTGCGCATCGCTCCGAGGGCCGAGCGGTCGTTGGCGCCCACGAGCGCGTCAAGCTCGACACCGCGGTCGAGTAGCTCCGCCATCGCCAGACACCCCTGCTCGTCGTCAAAGTTGGCGGTGATCACACGCTCAGGGGTGTACGGGATACCGAAGCGTGCCAGCGCGTCGCGGTAAGCGCGGAAGCGGGTATCCGCTTCCAAGTTGTCGCTCGGCCCGCGCAAAAACGCGATCTTTCGGCGATGGTGCACCGAAATCAAGTGCAGCACGGCATCCCGCATGCCCGAGGCATTGTCGGCCTGCACTAGCGCGTAGCCCGGGACCTCGATACCGACTGAGCAGATCGGGATCCCCTGATACGAGTCCAGAAACTCCTTCATCACGGAAGCGGTAGTGCTCAGGCTGAGCACTACCAGGGCGTCTATGGCCTGGGTGCTGGCTAGTTCGAAGCAGCGGTTGCGCTGTAGCTCGTAGCCCGCCAGCGAGTGCAGTGAGCCGCCCGCAAAGCAGACCAGGTCGTAGTCGCGCGCGGCGCACACGCCATCGAATGCCGCGACCACCATGCTCGCGTACTCGTTGTACAGCGCGTCGAGCAGGAGGCCGACCACGGGGCGAGAGGAAGCGCGAGAGCGGGAAGCGTTGGGCACGGCGCGGTGGCAGCTCAGCTTAGCAAGAAAAACGAGGGGCAACGGCCAAATGCGCGCTAGGTTCCGGCTGTGCGTCGGTCACCTTACGGACAATACGGCAATTTTAGAGACCAGCAGCCGGCTTACGTTTGTGGACTCGCAGTGCTGTTTGGGGCCTGCGCCACCGCGAAGCCCGACACCGCTCAGCGTCAAGCGCCTACATCCGCTTCTGTGCCGATTTCGGCGGCCGCGCCATCATCTTCCCCCGTCGGGGATCACGAAGCGCATTCGGTCAACGCGGTCGCGCCGAGCGCGAGCAGCCCGCCGCCGGAGCCCGAGGTCGCACATTCCGCGGTCGACTCGCCTCCGCGCGTCTACGCTCGCACACGCTACGTGTGGATCCGGCCCGAGCCTGACGCGAGCAAAGAGTGGATTGGATATTTGTGGACCGGCGGCTCTGTTGCGCTCAAGGGCCGCAAACCCGTGTACGGGCCGGGCTGCATGGAGTGGTACGCGATCGAGCCGCGCGGCTACGTGTGCGTCGACGGCAATCGCGCGACGTTGAACGCCGACGATCCGGTGTACCGCGCCGTGCTGCCCTACGCGCCGAACCTGAGCTCGCCGTGGCCGCACCAGTACGGTGAATCGCTGGGGCTCGACAGCGCGTACACGCTGCCCGGCTCTCCGATCAGCTTCCCCACGCTGCCGCTCGCGATTCACGAGCCGCGTAGCCAATTGCACCGCCGCTCGACCGTCGCTTACAGCAGCGAGGTCAGCGTCAACGGCCATGATTTTTTGCTCAGCGCGGATTACCAATGGCTGCCCAAGGCAAGGGTCACCCCCTACCCCGCAGTGAAGTTTCAGGGCCTGAAGCTCGGCCAAGACGCGAAGCTCCCGTTAGCCTTCTTCAAGGGCAAAGACCGCCCCGCGTACACGCGCGCGGCAAACGGTGAGCTCACGCTCGCCAGCGCTACGTTCGCGCGCCTTAGCTTCGTCGAGCTCACCGGCGAGCGCGAATCAGTCGGCAAGGATCACTTTCTGCGCACCTTGCGGGGCGACCTTTGGGTGAAGGAAGCAGACGCCGTGCTGCCCACGCCGCAGCCGAAAACGCCGTGGGGCGCTACCGTTGGTGAAGCCGACACGACCAACAACGCACCGAAGGGCCGCGCCACTTGGATCGAAGTCGCGGTGACGGCAGGCTATTTGATTGCCTACGAAGGCACTCAGCCCGTGTTCACCACGCTCATCTCTCCCGGACGCGGCGGCTTCGCGCGGCCCGGCGAAGATCCCATCGAGCACGCACTCACGCCAACAGGCACTTTCCCCATCTCCGGCAAGTTCGCGACCGCAACCATGGAAGCGCCCGGTGAATTCATTCACTCCGACGTGCCTTGGACGCAAAACTTCAGCGGCCCTCATGCGCTGCACACCGCCTATTGGCACGACAGCTGGGGTGAACTCAAAAGCGGAGGGTGCATCAATCTTTCACCGATCGATGGCAAAGCGATGTTTGAGTTCACCGAGCCGGCACTACCTCCCGGGTGGCACGGCGTGCGGTGGCTCCCATGGCTAGGCCCGTCGACGCTCGTCGTTGTGCACCGCTGAGGAGGGAGAGAAGAGGGTTGTCGCTACCTGCAGCGACGCCCGGCGATTTCGGGTTTGGGCGTCGTTTTGGCTGCGCTCCGGTGCTCACCTACAGGCACGACGTCTGGGACATCCGCCAATTGAGATGAATTGAAGTTAGCACTCGGCGGCGCGCGCCAATTCGAGCTTCAGCTCACGCAGCTCACGTTCGAACCCGCCAGATAGGATCGGAAAGCGGCACCAGGTTTTCGGATCGAGGCTCTCGTCGTCGACGTGGAAGCTCGGGGCGTAGCGCTCGCGCTTCCACTGATTTCGACTCCATAAGCGGAAAAAGCGATCCAACCAGAGCCACAGATCTTGGGCCGAAAATTGGGCGAATTCGGCGCGAATTAGCGTGAGCACCTCGCGCGGGCTGCGCTTGTCGCGGACCGCGGCGCGCTCGATGGCGTCGAGCACTTCGTACGGCATCAGATCCGCTTCGTCGGTTTGCGTGGCGGAGGGCGGGCGAAGCTCGGCCGTGGGCGCCTGCGCAT
>DATCFJ010000732.1:0-5926 GCA_036509605.1 Polyangiaceae bacterium
CAGACCTTGAAGTCCATGTCGCCGAGGTGATCCTCGTCGCCCAAGATGTCGCTCAAGATGGCGAACTTGTTGCCCTCTGCGATCAGCCCCATGGCGATACCAGCCACCGGACGGCGCAGCGGAACACCGCAGTCCATCAAACTGAGCGAAGCGCCGCAGACGGAAGCCATCGAGCTCGAGCCGTTCGACTCGAGGATCTCACTCACGATGCGGATCGTGTACGGGAACTCGTCGTGCGTGGGGATCAAGCGCTGCATGGCGCGTTCGGCGAGCGCGCCGTGACCGACCTCGCGTCGACCCGGACCGCGCATCGGCTTGGTTTCGCCGGTGCTGAAGGGCGGGAAGTTGTAGTGAAGCATGAAGCGCTTCCACGACTCACCGGTGAGCGCGTCGATCTTCTGCTCGTCCGTGGCGGTGCCGAGCGTGGCCGTCACGATCGCCTGCGTCTCTCCGCGCTGGAACAACGCTGAGCCGTGCACGCGGGGCAAGAGCCCCACTTCGCAGCTGATCGGGCGGATGGTCTTGCCGTCGCGACCGTCGATGCGCTTGCCTGTGTCGAGCACCATGGCGCGCACGACCTCTGCTTTGCGATGCTCGATCTCGGCCTTGATCAGCTTCTCGGAAGCAAGGAAGGCTTCGGCGCCGAGCTCTGCAGTGAGCTTCTCGACCACAGCCTTCTTGATGACGGCGTATTGGTCATAGCGCTTCTTCTTCTCTTTGATGACGCTGGCCGTGCCGAGATCGGCGTCGGCGAGGGCAGCAACGCGCTTGGCGATGTGATCTTCAAGCGTGGGCGTGATGAACTCACGCTTCGGCTTGCCCACCGCGGCCCGCATCTTCTCGATTAATGCGAGGATTGGCTGGGCTTGTTCGTGCGCGAAGAAGAGCGCGTCGATCAGCTCCTTCTCGCTGCACTCGTCAGCGCCACCTTCGACCATCATGATCGCGTCCTTGCTGACGGCGACAGTGATATCGAGGTCCGCTGCGGCGGCTTGGTCGAACGTCGGATAGACGATCAGCTCGCCGTCCACGCGCGACACGCGAATGCCGACGATCGGGCCCGCCCACGGGATGTCCGAGATGTGCAGCGCCGCGCTTGCGCCGGTCATGGCCAGCACGTCGGTTGGGTTGACCTTGTCCGCGCTGAGCACGGTGGCGATTACTTGGGTGTCCTTCTTGAAGCCCTTGGGGAACAAGGGGCGCAGCGGACGATCCATCAGGCGCGAAGTGAGCACTTCGTAATCGCGCAGGCGACCTTCGCGCTTGAAGAAACCACCCGGGATCTTGCCAGCGGCGTATGTCTTCTCGACGTACTCACAGGTCAGTGGAAAGAAGTCGAGGCCGGGACGTTCTTCGCTCGACACGCAGGTGACGAGCACGACGCTCTCCCCGAAAGTGACGAGAACCGCGCCGTGGGCCAACTTGGCCAGACGCCCGGTCTCAAACGTGAGCAGACGACCGCCAATATTAACGGATTCACGAACAAACATGGGTTTAGCGCCCCCTGGCGCATTGAGCCGCTGCGTGCGGTAAACGCCGACCGCGAGCGCCCAAACTTCAGCCTCGATTCCTGGCTCGAACACTCCAGATGGTGTTCGGGACACGAAGCGAAGTCGAAGACGAGGCTCCTCGCACTCGGGAGACAAAAAGACGAAAGCTCCCTCACCTACACCGTGTAGGTCGAGAGAGCTTGCGACGTACTACTTGCGCAGGCTGAGAGAGCTCACAACCGTGCGGTAACGCTCGACGCTGGTGCGTTTGAGATAGTCCAGAAGGCGGCGCCGTTGCCCGACGAGCTTCAGAAGCCCGCGCCGCGAATGGTGATCCTTCTTATGCGTCTTGAAATGCTCAGTCAGGTATTCGATACGCTGGCTGAGGAGGGCTACCTGCACTTCCGACGAACCGGTGTCAGACTCGTGCAAGCGATACTTGGAAATTACGTCTTTTTTGACGTCCGCGTCCTGTGGCATTTTCTAATTCTTCCTACGAAAGGCCGTTTCCGGCGCGACACTATACGCGCAGACCTTTCGAGGTCAACCCTCGCCGTACAGCCCGGCCAGATCACGGGCCAGCCGGCCGCCCCTGGCTAATATAACAAGAAATCCGCGGCTTTGTGAACTCATCGAGCGCGCGAACCGACTTTTTGGCCGGTGTCGCCTCAGCTAGGGTCAACGCGGATTCGGCCGTCCCGAAGCGTGCCGGGATCGAGGCACGGCAGGGCGGGTTTCCCGCAAATAGGTCGATGGCTCACGGCCTCGAGCAGTACCTCAAGCAGGTCGACACCAAGGGCGGTGCGCTTAGATAAGCGAGACGCGGCCTCGAAACCGGCCCCGCTGTCCGCCAGGTAGTCGGTGGTCACCAAGCTGTATGTGCCGGACGGCGACACCGGTGCGCCGGCCACACGCACTTGCTCCAGGTGACTAGCTGCGCCGGGGCGGCAACTGATGCTGAGCGTGAACCCCGAGCCTTGAAACGGGGATTCGCACGCTCTGCTACCGGCGAGCTCTGCTTGCTTCTCGAAAAGCGCGGTCAGCTGCGCGCCGCTCAGGCGGAGTACGGTCAACGTGTCTCCGAAGGGCAGCGCAGCGACGAGCTGTGCTTTGGTGAGCGCCCCCGGAGGCAAATCCGCGCGAATACCGGTGGTGTTGAGTAGCGCGACGCTGCTTCCGGCGCGTGCCCGAATCGCGTCGGCGATCAGGTTACCGAGCGCTGAGTCACCGCCGTTGTCGCCATAGCGCGGCACTGGCCCGAGCGCGAAGGCGACGGGAGTGTCGAACCCGGCGCTCGCTAGTTGCTCACGATAGGGCTCGAGCAGCTCGGCGAGCTCCGGCGCTTCGGCAACTTGACTCGAAACTGGCAGCAATGAGTGCGTCGCGGTAACGACCTGTAGGCGGTCCGGCGCGCCCGACGTATCCGGCGCAGCACTGGGTGACAAGCTTAGCTCGATTCGTCCGACATAACGGCCAAAGGCGCCCGAATGCACCAGGACCACGCGCCGCTCGTGGCAGCTGCGCCGGGCGCGCAGCGCTGGTCCGCAATCGAAGCGCTCGAGCGGGCTGTCGATCGTCAAGTGCTGGTGACCACCAAGGACGACGTCGAGCCCGCTCGTGGCGCGGATCATCGCGTCGTCGGCATCGAGACCGAGGTGCGTGATGGCGACGATCAGGTCGACCGCTGGGCGCAGCGTGTCGATCGCATCTTGCACGGCTTCGGCGACCGGGGTGAGCGATATACCGTAGGGGTTATCAGGCGCAGCGAGACCGCCCGGGCTAGTTTCGTTGGCGACGCCGATCACACCGACCCGCACTCCGCCGGCATCCAGCACGAGATAGGGCGTGAGCGCGCCTCCCAAGCCTGAGCTCGGCGCGGCGTAGTTGGCGGCGAGCACGGGGAAATCCGCGAACTGCCGATGTTTGGCCACGAAATCCGGTATGCCGGGGTCGAGATCGTGATTGCCGAGTGCGATGGCGTCCACGTGCAGGGCGCTCAGGGCGCGCATCTCTGGCTCGCCGTCGAAAGCGGTGAAGGCGTCCGTGCCTTCGATCAAGTCCCCGCTGTCGAGGTATAGCGTGTGCTCGCTAGTGCTACGAATCTGGGCGACCAGCGTCGCGATGCGAGCAAAGCCGCCGATGGCTTCGACTTCGCCTGACTCCCCTAACCCGCGCCGCGCATCGGTTGCGCTGATCAGCGTGGGCTCCGGGAACACGTGTGAGTGCAGATCCGCCGTGTGAATGAGCACTACTGACGCCGGACCCGTCCAGCGTGACCCTCGGGCCGGGCGCGCGTCGCACGCGAGCAGCAGCAAGGCGACCAAAATTGAAGAGACCGCTTTGCCCACCTGAACTGTATCGGCGGAGCGCGCAGCCGAGTTTCCTGCGTCCGCGAAAGAACGCTATTGTCCGACGTCTAGACGCGCAGCAAAGCGGTCGAGCAGCAATAGCTCGATGTCCTTTGCGGTCTCGGCGGCGAAGGCCGCTTGCGCCGCCGCTTCCGCTTCGGCGACCGTCACGTTGCCGATGGCTTCACGGATTTCCGGGATCGCCGCGGCTTCCATGCTGAGCTCGCGAAGGCCCATGCCGACGAGCAAGATCGCAGCCAGCGGATCGCTGGCCATGGCGCCGCACACCAAGACCGGACGCGAGCGATTCTTGCCCGCGGCAATCACCATCCGCACCAGCCGTAAAATGGCGGGGTCGAAGAACGACGCCAGGTACGCAAGCTCCGGGCTCGAGCGATCCACCGCCAAGGTGTACTGCACGAGGTCGTTCGTGCCGATACTCATGAACTCGGTCTCGATCGCGAACTCGTCGGCCATGACCGCGGCGGACGGCACTTCGACCATCATGCCCAGCGGGATCTCGACGCTGCGTGGCTGACCTGCGGCGTCGACCTCGCGGCAAGCTTGCTCAAAGAGCCGCCGCACCTCGCGCCATTCGCCGAGCGAGGCGATCATCGGCACCATGATGCGCATCGGGCCGTGCGCTGAGGAGCGCACCATGGCTCTGAGCTGGGTGAGGAAGATGTCTTGGCGCGCCAAGCCGAGCCGTACTGCGCGCAGGCCGAGCGCAGGGTTCATCTCCGCGGGCATCTGAAAGACAGAGGAGAACTTATCTCCGCCGATATCGAAGGTGCGCAGAGTCACCGGTAGCGGCGTCAGGACTTCGATCACTCGGCGATAGGTTTCGTACTGTTCGTCCTCGCTCGGCGGCTCGCTGCGATCCAGATACAAGAACTCGGTGCGGTACAGGCCGATCCCGCGCGCGCCTTGTTCGAGCGCGCCCTCGGCCTCCGAGGGCAACTCGATATTGGCGCGCAGCTCGACGGTTTGTCCGCAGCGCGTGCGGATCGGCCGATCGCGCGCTTCGCGGCGATGCTTGGCGACGTCGCTAAAACGGCCTGCCCGAGCGTGCGTCTCGGCGATGAACTCGGCGCTCGGCGTGATCGCGACCTGGCCGTGCACGCCGTCGACTACGATCAGATCCCCGCTGCCGACTCGCGCCAGCAGGTTCGGGACGCCGACCACCGCCGGGATCTCGAGCGCGCGGGCCAAGATGGCCGTGTGGCTGGTGCGCGTGCCCACTTCGGTGACGATCGCCAGTACGCGCTCTTTGGTGAGACCTGCGGTCTCGGCGGGCGAAAGATCGTGGGCGACCAGCACGCCGGGCGCGCCGTCTTTGGGCAGGATTACTGCACCCTGCTTGCCGGCCATGGTTCTGAGCAGGCGATCCTCGACGAACTCGAAATCGTGACTGCGCTCGGCAAGATACGGGTCGCCGCTTTGGCGCAACGTGGCCGCCATTTCGGCGACGGCCAGGTCGAGCGCCCACTCTGCGCACACGCCGGCGCTCAGGATCTTGTGCTCGACGGCCGCACGCAGCGTCTCGTCTTCGACCATCAGCACGTAGGCCTCGAGAATCGAGGTTTCAGCGCGGCTGGCGGCGCCCTGTTTTGCGGCCAACACGACGCGCAACTCACCGGCCGCTTTCGCCACCGCCTCGTCGAAATGAGCGAGCTCGGCGGCGACGGCATCGGCGGTAACGTGACGGCGCACCACGCCCGATCGGCGTGTGTCGATAATCAGCGCATGGCCAATGGCATAGCCGGCCGAGCCGGCAATGCCTTCGAGCACTTGTGCAGCACTGCTCGAGTGGATGATCGCGCCGTCCCCTCTCATTGCGTTATTCGTCTTCTCCGAAGCGGTTATCGATCAATTGGCCGATGCTCACTACTGCTTCGGCCGCGCTCTCACCGGTGGCTTCGATCTCGAGATTGGTGCCCTTGGAGCCGCATAAAAGCAGCACTCCCATGACGCTTTTCGCGTTGGCGGCTTGGCCTGCGCGACTGACTAAGATGTCGCACGGATACTTCGAGGCGAGTTGTACGAGCTTGGTAGCGGCGCGAGCGTGCAACCCGAGTTTGTTTTTTA
>DATCFJ010000733.1:0-5627 GCA_036509605.1 Polyangiaceae bacterium
CGCACGCAAGGGCCTCGGTCTGCCGGACGCACCCTGGTACGTCTCACCGGAGGTGGCGAGCTACTTCAGCGAGCACAAGCAAACTCTCAACGCTGGCTACGAAGCCTGGCTGAAGACATTCACCGCCTGGAAAGCCGCCAATCCCGCGCTCGCAGAGCTGCTCGGCATGTCCAGCGCCTCCGCTCACACGCTGCCCCAAGACACGGCCAAGAAGACACCGCCGATCGCGGAGCTGCTGTCTGCCATCCCGGTGTTCCCCGAGTCGACCAAGATCGCGACCCGTAAGGCCGGACAAGACGTCCTGCAGCCATTGGCGGCGAAGCTGCCGCTACTGATCGGCGGCAGCGCCGATCTGTACGGCTCGACTTTGAACTACATCGGAGACCTCAAAGCTGGTAACGACGACTTCGAGCCCGGACATCGCATCGGCAGGAACATCCGCTTCGGCATTCGTGAGCACGGCATGTGCGGAATCCTGAACGGCATCGCCGCGCACGGCATCTTCCGCCCCAGCGGCGCCACGTTCTTGGTGTTCGCGGACTACTGCCGCGGCGCCATCCGTATCGCCGCCTTGAGCCACATGCCGGTGATCTACATCTTCACCCATGACAGCGTCGGCGTCGGCGAGGACGGGCCTACGCACGAACCGGTGGAGACCATCCCCGGCCTGCGCGTGATCCCAAATTTGGACGTGATTCGCCCCGCGGATCCCGAAGAGACCGCGGGCGCTTACGCCGCCGCGCTGGATCACACCAGCGGGCCGACGCTGCTCGCGCTGTCTCGTCAAAACGTGCCGCTGCTCAGCGAGATCCCGGTCGCCACCCGCCGCGAAGGCGCCATCAAGGGCGGCTACATCGCGCGCCAGGAGACGAGCGAGCTCAAGCTGATTCTGCTCTCTGCCGGTAGCGAGCTGCAGCACGCGCTCAAAGCCGCCGACACGCTCGGCACGGGAACGCGCGTCGTCAGCCTGCCGTGCTTTTCGCGCTTCAATCGCCAACCAGCGGACTACCGCGAGTCCGTGCTGCCGAACTCCTGCCGCAAGCGCATCGCCATCGAGGCCACCGTGAGCTCCACGTGGGCGCCCTATGTCGGCCTCGACGGTGTCATTCTCGGTATCGACCGATTTGGTATGTCGGCGCCGGGTGCCGAGGTGATGAAAGCGCTCGGCATGACGGCCGAGCACGTGATCGCGGCCGCCAAAGCGCTCGGCTGATCGCGCCTGAAAGCGGAAAGGCGCGTATGGCGACAGCCAAACGCGCCTCTTCCTGGCGCTAGCGAAGCGGAGCGCGCTCAGCGGTTGAAATTCCGGCGATTTTCGCCGCGCAGCTCTTGCGCGCGACCGTCGACCTCGAGGCGCTCATTGCCGACCACGGCACCCACGCGGTTCTTCACCGCGCCAACGGCCTTCTCGACACCGCCCTTGGTGCGCTCAGCAGCCTTCGCCGCCTCTTGCTTGGCTTTGCCTTGGAGCTCGCGGGCTTCGCCTTCCGCGTGCATGCGATCGTTTCCGATCAGCTTGCCCACGCCGCCCTTGACCTTGCCACCAAGTTCTTCTGCAGCGCCTTCGGCACGTTTGCTATTGTTGCTCATGACGTTCTCCTGTTTCGGGGACGGCTATTTCCGTCGTTGTCTTGCCTAGCTAGAGCAATCGTCGTGCCGAGCTCAATTTCGGCTAAATTCGGCGATCTGCGAGGCTCCTGTGTAGTGGCGTCCGCGCTCACGGGGCGCTTAGCCGCAGGCACTCAGCGTTCACTGGGCGCGCGCGGAGCCCCGCGCGGCACGGTGCCACCGAGGCGAACGATGCCAGTCAAAAGGCCGACCGTGAGTGAGGCGACAGCGATACTCAGCGCGAGCAGAAAGCCGCCCACGGCCGCCGTGCCTAGGTGACGCATGACCAGGGCGCCTGCCACGTACAATACCCCGAACAACGGTAACGTCGCAGCGACGAGCACAAGGGCGCCCCAACCGAGGCGGCGGTTGTCAGCATAGGCATAGCCGACAAGAGCCACGATCACCGCCAGCACCAGCAGCGCACTAGCGAACTTCAGCGAGCTTTGACCGGTGAAGGCGATCACCCCGGCGCCCGCGCAGATCGCGCTGGACACGCCGCCCGCGGTACCGAGCCTGGATGCATGAGAAAGGTTGCGCATGAGAAGCCACAGAGCAAGCGACGCACCAGCTCGGGTCACGCACCGCAACCCCCCGTAACTGTTCGCTGGATAGACTGCAGGTCAGCCAGACTAGCTGCGGCGCGTCGCCTCACTCAGCCAGCTTGCCACGACCCGCCGCGCTTACTTTGCCGATCAAGAGCGCGAGCGTGCGCTTCACTTCGTCGCGGCGCGCCACGAGCAGCACCGTCATGCCACCGCCGATCACGGACGCGCCGCGCGGCCCTTGCACGGAGCCGTCGGCCTCGTACAAGCCTGCGGACACGCACGACGCAGGGGCAGCGTACGTTCCGCCATGATGACCTGACGCTGACGCGCTATGCTGCGTGCCGCATGACCGAAGCGCGTTTCCCCTGCCCCGCCTGCGGGCATCTCGTTTTCGACGAAGCCCCGGGCTCCGACGATATTTGCCTCATTTGTTTGTGGGAGGACGACCTCACCCAGCTGCGTTGGCCGGACCTGGCGGGGGGCAAAAATGCTGTCTCGTTAAAAGAAGCTCAGCACAATATCGCGAGCGTCGGGGCCATCGAGGAGCGCTTCGCTGGTGACGTGCGACCGGCCACAGACGAAGAGCCGCTGGATCCGAGCTTTTGGCCGATACAAGCCTCAGATCCGTTCGAGGCGCCGGACGACAGCGCACCTTGGCCCGAGGATTCGACCACGCTCTACTATTGGCGCAGCACGTTCTGGCGTGCAGCTAATCGTCAGAGCTCTTGAGGCGGTACAGCAGTCGCTCGATCTTGCGCATCAACAGGTGTGCGTCGGTCTTCTCGACGTAGTCCTCGGCGCCGAGCGAGAGCGCGATGCGGCGCTCGCTTTCGTGATCATGCCGAGCCGACCAAACCAAGACTGGGATCGGCGCGGTGCGCACGTCTGCTTTGAGCTGCGCGAGCAAGTCTCGACCGTCAGCGTCCGGGAAACTGATGTCGAGCACGATCAGATCCGGCTTTTGCTGCAGCGTAATCGCGAGCACCGCCATGCCCGTGCGAACTTGCACGACCTCGTGCCCGAATTCAGTGGCGACACGCAGCGCCGCGCGCTGCACCGTCGGGTCATCGTCAGCTAGTAGAATGCGACACACGTTCCCCATGTAGGTACCTTACCGTACGGCTCAAGCTCGGCGCGCTTCAGCCCCCTTCGAGCACTCGGAGCGAATCACTCAAGCCTGGCGAAAACCGTCGCTGACTTGCGCAGTAAACGGCGGGTCCCGTGTCGCGCGTGCGGCGGCGACGGCCATGTCGCCCCAAAGTCCAGAAAACAAGGGCGCCTCCAGGGACCGCTGAGCAAGGCGCTCGCGCACCCGATAGCGGCGCAGTAACGCGGAGGTGCCCGCAGTGTCCGTGGTGCACGCCGAGCCGCAGTGGGCGATATCCGTGCTCAAGTTGGCCTGTGCTCGAACGGACCTTGTGCCTGCCTAAGGGCCCGCGAATGGTCAAGTCGATCGCCCCCGCAGCCGATGCATCCCGGCTGGCTTCGTTGCTCCTCAGTTACATACCAGCAGTATGCGCCTTCGTCGCGTCTCGCCGGCCGGGCGCCTCGACCGCGATCATCGACCGACTTGACCATTCGCGGGCCCTAACTGCACGAAGGTGTGCGCGTTCGCCCCGCCACAAACAGCGTGAGTGCTCGACATTCGAGCCTGGCGCACGCTGCGCGCGCTGCTCGGCCCATTGAGAAATCAGCGATTTTTCGCTGCATTTCAGCTTATCTTGCGCTGCACCACGCGGTGTTAGAGTGACTGCGTCATGAAAGACAACCTGGTGCGGTTCGGCGTAGCGATGGAGTCGAGCTTGATCGAGCAGCTCGATGCCTTGGCGGAGGAGCGCGGCTGCAACCGCTCCGAGCTGCTGCGGGACCTGACGCGCGCCGAGGTCAGCCGCACCGCGCTGGACGACCGCGTGCCGGCCTTTGCCGCGGTCACCCTGGTCTACAAACACCATGTGCGCGAGCTGTCCGAGCGCTTGACGTCTCTGCAGCACGATCTGGGCGAGCAAGTGCGCGCCTCCATGCACGTGCACTTGGATCACGAGCATTGCCTGGAAGTGATCGTGATGCGCGGCCGCTCGGACGAGCTGAAGGAAGTCACGGGCCGCATGATCGGTACTCGCGGCGTGATTCAAGGCGGCGCCGAGTACGTGGCCGAGAGCACGCTCAGCCTAACCGGCACCGGTCGCCGCATGCATCAGCACGACGGCCACGAGCCGCACTCACATCCGCATCCCCATGCGCACGCGCACCCGCCAACGCGCGCGTTATCAAGCGCCAAGCGCAGCACGAAGGCGCGCCTCAGCAAGATCGCCAACGTCCGCAAGAAAGGGCGCTAGAGTTCAAGCTGCCGAATGCAGGTGACCCCGTAAACGTGCCCGTGCCCGTGAAACGGCAAAGTGGTTGACGGGGGGGACGTGGACTCGGCGGGGCACGTTTACGGGCACGTTCACGGGCACGAGCGCTAGGCCAAGAGCCAGCTTGGCAGATCGCGGGCGGGGCGCTCCATGCCGTGCGCCGCCATCAGCTCGTCGTTGCGCAATAGGTCTTTAGTGAAGCCGGACGCCACGAGCTGCCCACGGTCGAGGAGCAGCGCGCGCGGGCACAGCTCGGCCACCAGCGCAAGGTCGTGCGTGGCGATCACGCGCGTCACGGGCAAGCCCTGGAGTAGCTGGATGAATTCGCGGCGTCCACGCGGATCGAGCCCCGCGCTCGGCTCGTCGAGCACCAAGATGCTCGGCTCGTACGCCAGCAGTCCGGCAAGACATACGCGCTTCTTCTCGCCGCCACTGAGCCGGTGCGGCATGCGGCGCTCGAAGCCTGCTAGGCCGACTTGGCTGAGCGCGCGGGCCACCCGCTGCTCGACCTCTGCGCGAGCATAACCCAGCTGTTCGGGGCCGAACGCGACGTCCTCGCCCACGGTCGGGCAAAACAGCTGATCGTCTGGATCTTGGCACAGCACGCCGACTTGGCGGCGCACCCAGGCCGCCTCGCTCGCGCTCACCACGCGGCCGTGCACGCGCACGTTACCGCCGGTGCGCTCGCTCGGGTGCTCCGGTAAAATGCCGTTCAAGTGCAAAAGTAGCGTCGATTTGCCGGCGCCGTTCGGCCCGATGATCGCCAGGCACTCGCCCACTTCGACGGAGAACGAGACACCGCGCAACGCCTGCGAGCCGGCCCTGAATTGAAAACCGAGCTCGCTGACCTCGAGCGCGAGCGTCACGCGCCGCCTCGCGCGCGCATCGCGGCGTGAACGCGCTCGGCGCGCGACACCGTGCGCACGAAGAGCAGCCCAATCGAGCTACCGAGCGCGCGCCACAGCCCTAAGCGCGACGACTGCAATGTGCGTCCAGCGCGCGCGCGGCGCATGCGTTTGGATTCGTCGGCCATCACGAACAGGTAGCGGTGTAAGAGCGAGATTGTGGCGCACAGCACCTCGGGCACGTGCCAGTGGCGGAGTGCTCGCAGTAGCTC
>DATCFJ010000734.1:0-4898 GCA_036509605.1 Polyangiaceae bacterium
GAAAAGTCCGGAGCGGGCGGCGCGGCTGCGCAAACTCCGGGTCAGGTCGCGGATGCTTGCGCTGCCGGCGGAGTGCAACCGGGCTCTGCTCCGCTGCGCAGAATCACGCGCTTCGAATACAACAACACCATCAGCGATCAACTTGTGGTCTCGGTCCTGAACCTGTTCGGAGACACGCGGCAAACGTTCGGCGATCCGAAGCACTGCACGGGGCCGCTGTCGAACATCGTTTAGGTTTGGCGAATAGCCAGCGGAAACGTGCTAAAAGTGACGAGTCTTGTTGGGTTTGGGCCGCGTTTCCGCGTTCGTCATTGCGTTGCTCAGCGGCGCGGTGCTCGGCGTTACGCCTGCTCGAGCACAGCCCTCGGAATCCACGTACGATCTGTCCTGGGCGCGTATGGAAGGCGCGCAAACGTGCCCAACCGCCGAGCAGATCCGGAACGATATCGCGAGCCGCCTGAGTCGCAATCCGTTCCGGCAGGGCGCCCCCAAGAGCTTCGAGATCGTCGTGAGGCGCGACGGCGAGCGCTTCGCCGGCACGATTTACCTGCGCGACAACGAGCAAGGCACGGGCGCCGCGCGCGAGCTCGAAAGCCCAGGGCCCGGCTGCGATGCGCTGGTCGAAGCGCTCTCGCTGGCGGTCGCGCTCGCCATCGATCCGAACCCGAGTGCCACGCCTCGCACAGCACCCGACCCCCCCAGCGCGCCAAAGCCGGCAGCCACGGTGTGCCCTGTACCGCCTGCGGCACAACGGCATCGGGAAAGCGCGCCACAACTGACCGTGCAAGCGCTGTTCTCGCCCAACCTGTTGCCGAAGCCGCAGCTCGGCGTGGCGTTCGAGACCGCGCTCAGCATTTTACCGCGCTTTCGGATCGCGGCAGGCGCTTGGCTTTACCCCGAGTCACGCACCTCGACTCGAAGCCAGGAGCTCGGGTTCGGGCTGTCAGCGGCTTCGGTCGACGCCTGCTTACTGCTTTGGCGCGGCTACCCCAATGCGGCGCTCTGCGCAGGCCCAGAGCTGGGCATCATCCACGCCTACGTTCATCGGCCCGTGCCCGTCGCACCTGGAGATCGCCTTTGGTGGGCACTCGCGACCAAGCTCACATTCGAACAGCCGGTGTCGCCCGGTGTGTTTCTACAGTGGGGCATACAGGCGGTCCTGCCCATGATTCGCTATCGCTTTGCTGTAACGGACCCAGCCGGCGAAGGCTTCGAGCAGCCGATAGTTGCCGGAGTCGGCTTCGCGGGCTTGGGTGTGCACATTGATTGAGGCGGCAACATGCGCGCGCGTGTGGCAGAGTGAGCGCGTGAGTGAGTTGACGGCAGACGCGCTCCTTCGCGCGGCGAGCAGCTCGCCCTCGCTCGCGAGCATCCATCACGAGCACGCGGATTTCGTGTGGCGCGCCTTGCAGCGTTTCGGCGTGCGTCCATCCGACTTGGAAGACGTTTACCAAGAGGTGTTCGTCGTCGTTCATCGGCGGCTCGATTCGTACGACGGCCGCTCCGCAATCAGCACCTGGCTGTACGGCATTTGCTTCCGGGTCGCCGCCGGTCAACGCCGCCGCGCGCACCACCGCCGCGAGCGCTTGGAGTCGGATCTGGGCAGCTCGGCAGAGCTCGTCGATCAGGCGCCCTCGCCAGAGCAACAGGTAGAGCGGCGTGAGGCCACCGAACGCCTGAACGCGGTGCTCGATACGCTGAGCCTGGAGCAACGCGCGGTGCTGGTCATGTTCGAGCTCGAAGGCTTGGGCTGCGAAGAGATCGCCGGCATCGTCGGCGTGCCGCTCGGTACGATTTTTTCTCGACTGCACTCGGCCCGCAAAGCGTTCGCTCGCTCGCTCGCTCGCCTGCAGGCGCGAGACTCGGGAGGTGCCAAATGAGCGAACCAATCCGTTGGCGCGACGCAAACGGTGCGGCTCCATTCGGAGCGCGTGAGTTGCTAGACGCAGCCGCGCCCTTGGCGCCCTTGTCGAAAGCCGCGCGTGAGCGCTTGGCGTTGGGTGTCGCGCGCGTGCCTACCCTGCCGAAGCTCTCGTTCTGGGCGCCGCTCTCCACGAAGTTAGTGGCGGGCGTGGCGACAGCACTCGTTCTGGGCGCTGCCGTTCACTTTGCGGCGCAACCGAAGCACTCGGTCGCGCCTTCGCTGCCGGTGTCCACTCCGCTTGCGTCGGTGGCCGCACCGCCAGAGCCAACGCCGGCCGCGTCCAAAGCGCCGCCAGAGCCGGCTGCGGCGCGTCCGTTTCATCCTGCTGCAGCCGCGGTGAAGCCTCCGGATCTGAGTGAAGCGGCGTACCTCGAGCGCGCACGCGGCTTGCTCGCCACTCAGCCTGCACAAGCGTTGGCCCTGGCCAGCGCGCACCGCCGTGCGTTCCCACAAGGCGGCCTGCGCGCCGAGGCCGACGTGATCGCCGCGCAAGCGCTGGTTCGCCTCGGTAGGCCGCAAGCCGCCGCGGCGCGCGCAAAAGCGAGCCTCAAACGCGCTCCCAACAGCATCTACTCCGAGCAATTGCAGCACGTCGTCGGAGACGGCAGCTGAGCCGCAACGGACCTTCAGCTCGTCTCGGCCCGAAACCAGATCATGATTGACTGGGTGGTCAACCTACCCGAGCGCTGCATCGAAGTGCACACCGGCCCATCACCCGGCGCATACACCCACGTCGAACGCTATGAACGCGGCCAATCCATTCGCCCCGTCGCTTTCCGCAATGTGGCGTTCGCGGTGTCCGACGTGCTGAAGTAGCCACGGTCAGTGGACCAACGGCCTTAGACGCTGATGGTTAGTCCAACCAGCAGCGTCCCACTCCAGTGCAGCTCCGCTGGCGCGAGGGGCACCGGCACGCGCTCAGCCCGCGTAGATCTCGAGGCCGATCGTGGCTCGGTACTGCCAATAGGAGAACGGAACGCCCTTGAGCTGGGGGACTGGCAGCGCGAAGTTCAGCGGATTGATGACCAGATAGAAGGCCCGGGACATCTTCCACTCGAGCCCCAAGGGGCTAAGCCCTGCGTAGATCCCCGTGCTGCCCTTGGGAGCACCGTACAGGTCGATCAGCAGTCGGGACACTCCCAGATTTGCCGTGGTCCGCAGATTGAATTTCTCGTACGCCAGCGGCTGCCGCAAGATCACGGTTCCGTAGCCGTTGAAAGCGCCGGCGCGAATGGCGGTCCTGCCGTTTATGGCGATCCACGGGTTCCACTCCGCATCCACCCCGAACGTCCAATACCGGCTGAGCCGCAGCCGCGCGCCCAGAGTCGCCGCCAGGGCCTCATGGTTGATCGATCCGGAAGCGCCCAAGTAGGCGCCCAATGCCGCCTTGGACGGATCCTTCGGCCCCGGCTCCTTTACCGGCGAGACGACGGGCGGCGGTGGGGCGTGTGTCTCTGTCGAGGTCTTACTCTGAGCCGACGCGTGAGCAGAGAGCAGGGTCGAGCTCAGTAGGGCGGTCACGCCGAGCAGGGTGCCGCGCTTGCGCCACCGCCTTCGACCTACCAAGCCGAACAGCCCGAGGAGGCCGGCCCATCCGAATCCCGAAGCCCGCTGCGCGGGCCCGCTGACGTTGCAGCCGAGGGCCGAACCGTTGCCGTATGTGTGCTCAGGCGCGTCGCACCAGCCGTTCGCGAAAGTGCAACCAGGTGAGTAGCTGAGGTACTTGTCCAAGGTAACGTCCACCGCGGCCATTTTCTGGTCGAGGGTTTGGCTGGGGTCGAGCGTCGTTCGGAGAATTGCGGTGGCTGCCTCGGTCGCAAGCTTGTGGCGCTGGGTTCGCAGAGCATCGGGATCGTCGCAGCGGTCGAGCTCGCTTGCGTGAGGTGGCCCGTCGTTCGCCTCCGTGAGGTTTCCGTTGGCCTCGTCGATGTAGTCGAGGACGGTGGTAATCTGCATGCCGTCGGGAGTGCGATAGGTGTGGGTAAAGCTGTCCTCGAGCGCGTGAATCGCTTGTCCGATGCGCACGTAGTACGTCGGCAGCGAAGCGCTTACGCCGTGCCGCAGCGACAGGTAGAGCGGCAGCGCCGTACGCTTGCCGAGATCAGGCGTACCCGTGGCATCGAGCCCTTCGAGAGCCTGCCCGATCCGTTGGCGGATGAAGGTACGACAGTCGCGGACGGCCACTTCCGATCCGTCAGGCTCTCCTTGCTGCGGGTTCCGCAGGCAATGCTCGTTCTGCGCGTTTGGATCGCCGTGAACCAGGGCAAGCTGCGTCACGTCGGTCGAATCTCGGCCCTTCAGATCGTTGTCACGTACGCCCACCAGCAACGTCGCGCCGCCCAGATCGGTCATGTCGCCATCCGGCGTGAACTCCAGGTCGGTAATGAGCGCCCGCTCATTCCGGTTGGCGGGCAGAGGCGCTGCGGTCGGGAGCTCGAGACGGACAGCGCGCAGCGCCGCGGAGGTGATCGATTCGTGGCACCCGGCCGTAATGACTGTAGAGATCGTGTACGCATGGGCGACGTTGGGCGCAAAAGTGACGCACCCCGCGACTAAAACGCCCCCACAAAACGCCACGAGTGCTCGTCCGCTGCGCAAGAAGATCGTCGGGGTCATCAGGTTGTGTGCCAGCCAAAGCAGGTTGCGTGCCGTTAGCGATCGCTTCGCTGGGGCTGGTGCTCGTGCTCGTGTAAGCGGTGACCAACGCCGCCGAGCGGCATCGGCACGCTTCGTGCTCTGCCGCAGCTCGGAGGAGTAGCGGAGATCCCATGCGTAGTAAGTTGGTCGTTGGCGCCCTGGCGCTCGGCGCGGCTGGCCTGATAGCCGGCTGCTTCGCGCAAGCCGGCGCCTACGCGGAAGTCGACGCTCCCTTGGTCTTCTCTGAGGAGCCGACGCTCGTCGTCGTCGGGCCCGACGTTTGGGTCGTTCGCGATTACGACTATTCCGTCTACTACGTGGATGACTACTACTGGGT
>DATCFJ010000735.1:0-12134 GCA_036509605.1 Polyangiaceae bacterium
CCGGCTGATCATTCGTGTTCGCGACCTCGAGCATTACCTCGGAGCGCGACTTATCGAGCGGGTAGCGGCGCACCGAGAACTCGGAAATCGCCACATTCATGCCCGATTTGCCGACGGGAAGAAACTGCAACGAGACTCCGCGGAGGTCGATGTGTTTGGCGATCTCACTGACGTCACCCAGCACGCCGTCGCTCACGATGACGATTTCCGCTTTTGGCAAACCGCGCAAGCTGTCGACCGCAAACGACAGACCGCGCTCCAAATCAGCGCGGGTATCCAAAGCGGTCAGCGCATCGATCGCCGGATCGAGCTCGGTCACGTCCGAGCTCATGGTCGACAGCGGGCTCGGCAGCGACCCCATTTCGACAATCAGAGCGCGGTCCGCACTGCCAAGTCCGTGCACGAGCTTGCGAACTTCGGCCTTGGCAACCTCCACGCGGCTCGGCTTCACGTCGATTGCCTTCATCGACGCGCTGCCGTCGACCAGGACCACGATGTGTCGTCCGTCCAAAATCGACGTCTTCGGCTTTGGGTCGCCTAACGCAAAGATCAATAGCGCAAGCAGCGCTAACTGGAACAACAACGAGAGCAGACGGCGTAGCTTGGAAAACAGCTCGGTCGCTTGTCGATCGCGAAACACCGCATCCCAAATCCGCGCAAAAGGCACGGGGACCGCGCGCCGGCGCAGCTTCAGAATGTACAGCGCCACGATGACGGTCGCAGCACCGCCCGCGATCATGAGCAGTTGCGACAGTGGTAGGCCAGCGAAAGCCATCAGCGCAGAAAGCCTCCGCGCCGAAACACTCGCAACACCAGCTCGTCGAACGGGGTATTCACGTCTGCCGGAAAATACGGCACCTGCTTTTGAGCACAAAAGCGCTCGATGCTCGCGCGGTAGTCGCGGGCGGCGCGCTCCATCTTGTCAAGCATGCCATCGGTGATAGTGAGCTCGCGCTCTTCGCCCGTCTCGCAGTCGTAAATGCGAACATCGCCCTTGAGCGCCGGACGCGCCTCAGCGGGGTCGACCAGCTCGACCACGTACGGCTCGAACTTGTTGAAGCGCAGGATATTGATGCCCGCTTCGAAGCCAGCCGGGTCGTACAGGTCGCTGAACAGCACCGCCAAGCCGCGACGCTTATGTTGCGCGACGAAGCTTTTGAGGGCCGTCCCGAGGTCGGTCGTGCCTTGCGGCTCGAGCCGCGACAGGAACTCGAACACCTTGAAAATGCGGCCTTTACCGCGTGTAGTCGGCATGCGCGAGACCACGCCGTCGTTCACAGCAACGACGGTCACGCGGTCCAAGTTGGCTAACCCTACGTACGCCAGGGCGGCGCACAACCGACGCGCTTGATCGAACTTCTTCTGCTCGCCGAAGGCCATCGAGGTCGAGCAGTCGACGATCAAATAAATGCTGAGGTCTTCTTCCTCTTCGTACAGGCGAACCAGCAACTTCCCGAAGCGCTGGTAGACGTTCCAGTCTACGGACCGAAAGTCGTCGCCCGCGACGTAGTCGCGATGATCGGCGAACTCGATACCGCTGCCTTTCTTCTTGCTGCGCCGTTCGGCACGCAAGCGCCCGGCAAACACACGTCGGCTGACTAGCGCGAGCATTTCGAGCTTCCTCTGAAACTCGTCGTCAAACAGCTGCTGCACGCGCTTCTTTTCGCGCGTGCTTACGCCAGCCTTCGCGCGAAATAGATCCAAGAGGCCCACGAGTTCGGGTTACTCCTTGGAAGCGGGCAATTTCTTCAGAATTTCCGCGATCACGCGGTCGGAGGCGACGCCCTCTGCTTCACCCTCGAAGCTGAGTAGCACTCGGTGACGGAGCGCGGCCAGCGCTGTGGCCTTGACGTCGTCGATCGAGGCGGCGAAACGGCCGTCGAACAACGCGCGAACCTTGGCACCGAGCAGCATGGCCTGCGCGCCGCGCGGCGAAGCGCCGGTGCGCACGAAACGCTTCACCAGCTCCGGAGCTTCCTCGCCGTTTGGGTGCGTGGCCTGCAAGACGCGAATCGCGTAGTCCTGCACGTGACGAGCGACCGGGACACGCCGCACGAGCGCCTGCATGCTCAAGATTTGCTCTCGGGTCAGCACCCGGCGCACCTCGGTGTGTTGCTCGGTGGTGGTGCGGTCGATGATCGCGTGCAGCTCATCCCGGCTCGGGAACGGCACTTCCAGCTTAAAGAAGAAGCGATCGAGCTGCGCTTCCGGCAGCGGATAAGTGCCCTCCATCTCCAGTGGATTCTGCGTGGCCAGCACGAAGTACGGCTCTTGGATGGTGTGCGTGGTGCGGCCTACCGTGACGCGGTGCTCCTGCATCGCCTCGAGCAGCGCGCTCTGCGTCTTCGGCGTGGCGCGGTTCACTTCATCCGCAAGTACGATGTTGGCGAAGATCGGACCGCGTCGAAATTCGAGCGTGCGACCGCCTGCGACGGCTTCATCCAACACGACCGTACCGATGATGTCTGCCGGCATCAGATCGGGCGTGAACTGGATGCGTGAAAACTCGAGCCCCAGCACACCAGCCAACGTGCGCACGAGCATCGTTTTTCCGAGCCCGGGGACGCCCTCCAAGAGCGCGTGAGAGGAACCGAGCATGCAGGACAGCACGCCGTCGATGACCTCTCGGTTGCCGACGATCACGCGCCCGATCTCCTCGCGCAACGCTCCGATCTGTTTTTGAAACTCACTCACTTCTTCGCGCGCTTGATCGGCGTCCGGCATTTCGGTCTCTCCTCGCGGGGGAATGGTCGGCCTCAAAACTCAGTCTCGAGGCCGAATCAGCTGGAAGTAACGACGCACGTAAAAGCGATAGCCGGACGGGATTTCGTCCTTGCTCAGCGCTTGTTCGGCCACCGTTTGATAGTCCGTGAATACTTGCTTGTAGCCGCGGCCAACAAAGCCGCGCTCCGCTGCACCGAAGATCACCTGCGATGACGCTGCGCCCTGACCAGTGTCCGCACCAGCCGCAGTTACGTCGTGAGTCTTGCCCTTCAGGTCGGTGGCCGCGCCAGCGAGGTCCTTGTTGTGACCCGAGCCCGCCCCGGGTCCAGCGCCCTGCTCTTGACCGCTACCCGGCTTGTCACCAGCTTGGGGCGGGCCTTCACCGGGCCGACTTTGAGCGACGGGAATTTCGACCGTCACACTACCGGGACCGCTACCGAGGCGTAGTGGGCCGTTCGGTTTCTGCCCGCCTGCTTGATCCTCGCCTTGGCCTTGACCCTGTCCCTGGCCGCCGTGACCGCGCGCGCGCTGCCCGAACTTGGCCAGGCGCTGCATCTGATCTTTGCCGCCCTTGCCCTGTTGGCGCATCAATTCCCGCATTTCCTGGAGCTTTTTGAGCAGCTCCTTCTTCTGCTCCTCGCTCGCCTCCTGCTTGGCCATGCGGTTGATGTCTTGCGCGCCTTGCTCCAGATCCTGCGCGCTCTGTTGCGAGTCCTTCATCAGATCGCGCGCGGCCTGCGCCAGTTGCTGGTCGAGCTCGGACATTTGTTTTTGGCCGTGCTCGGCGCGACTCTTCTCGCGATCCAGGCGCTCCAGCCGGCGTTCGTTGTCCGCGAGCTTTGGGTCTGTGTTGGCTCCGGCGTCCGGCTGCTCGCCCTTCTTCTTGAGCAGGCTCTTGTGCTCGTCTTCGAGCTCGCGTCGCCGATCTGCGATGTTCTTCAGCCGCTCCTCGTTGCTGCGGCTCGCCTTCTCCAACGCTTGGCGAAGCTTCTCCAGCTCAGCGGCGTTGGGACGGCCTTCCTTTTTCTTGAGCTTCTCCGCCAGCTCGCGCAGGGCCTTTTCGGCGTCCGCTAGGCGCTTTTCGTCGAGCGCGGCGGCCGCGGGTTTCGTCAGGCCGCTCTTCTCGAGCTCACGCGCCAAACCCTTCAAGCCTTCGTCACGCGCGTCCTGATCGAGGTCGACGTTGTCCTTCAAGTCGCGCTCGAGATCGCCCATGCGCTGGAACACCTCGTGGCGATCGAGCCGATGCTCGGCAATGTCCTCCACTAGCTGATTGAAGCGTCGCACCGCCACGAGAGCGTTGGGATCGTCGTTCTTCGCTTGCAGCTCCTTCGCCACGTCGCGAAACAGCTCGATGTCGTCAGCGCTCATTTGCATCGGTTCGAACGACGCGGGCGGTGGCAGCTGCCGATAGTGACGCACCTCGAGCGTCGACAAACCATACAGACCGAGCGCCAAAACAGCCACCAGCCCGGCCTCCGGCGGAATGCGAACCGGAACGGCGCGCCGCGGATCTAGCGAGCGAGCGACGGCCACACCGTCTTCGATCGCCGCTTGCATCATCGGCGAGCGCTCCGGCTCCGGCACCTGGCTGAAAGTCAGCGCGCTGGTCACTCGGTCGTGGAACCCATGAAATTCGTCCAGCGCGAGAGAGCCGCGCCAAGCCGGGCGCTTCGCCAACAGCACGCGGGCCACGCCCAGCAGGAGCACGAGCACAGGCAGCACGCCAAGAAGAAGCAGGTTGCGCTGCCCCACCTGGCCAAGCCGAAACGCCTTAACCAAGGTCAACGCGAACACGGCGTACCCCAAGGGCAGCGGCAATAGCAGCATGCTGCGGCTGAAAACCGCGGCGAAGCTTGCTCGCCGCCCGGCTCTTTCTGCCGCGCGCCGGAGCTGACCGATGCCGTCGCTGGAGGCCATCCGACTCAAGTTAAGCACCCGGACGACATGGAGCACAGCCGTCAACCGCTCAAGGATGTGACAGCACCGGGCACCCCCGCTTGGGTCGACGCGAACCGTGGCGGAATGCACTCACCGGTGCGCGACAGCACGGCCCGCCGCCCGAGCGGCGAGTCACGCGTCACGGGGCTTGACCGGAAACCATGCGCTGGTCTCGAATGCGAACGAATTCGCGCTTCTCCACCGTCTTTGCCCCCCGGGAGCTCACGCCGCCATGTCGAACGACTCAAAGCCCATCGTACTCGTCGCCGACGACGAACCGAGCATGGTCGCCATGTTGTCGAGCCACCTACGCTCGAAAGGCTACACCGTGCTCGAAGCCTCTGACGGCGACCAAGCCTTGGAGCTCGCGCACGAACACTTGCCCAATCTGGTGCTGCTCGACGTGATGATGCCGGGCATGAGCGGCTGGGAAGTGTGCCGCAAGATCCGTGAGGCCGTGTCGCTCGCGCACACCGGCGTGATCATGCTCACCGGCATCGGCGAAAATCTGAACGAGATGACGTCGCCCTTGTACGGAGCAGACGCGTACCTGGACAAGCCGTTCGAATTCTCCGACCTCGATCAGAAGATCTCAGAGACGATCGCGCGACGCGAAGACGGTGCGCTCGGCCGCGCCGATAGCGGCGACGACGCCGAATTGGTGAAGAAGACGCTGCGTGCCGTGACCGGCAAAAGAGCTGCGAAGGCCACTCCCGCCGCCGAAAAAGAGCCGGGAATGCCGGCTGCCATGCCCGCGCCGAAGCCCAAGAAGGCGCCCGCTGCGAAGCCAGAAGCAAAGCCCGAAGTCGCCAAGAATGGTCCGAAGCCGGCGCTCGCAAAGGCCGTCGCTCGTCCTGCGCCGAAGCTCGAGAAGGCGGTCCCCAAAACGAAAGTCAAGGCCAAGCCGCCCGTGAAGGCGTCCGCGCCGAAGGCTGCGAAGCCTGCGCCGAAGCCGGCCAAAGTTGCAAAGCCGGCAGCCAAGGTCGCGAAGAAATCTGCGAAGCCCACGACGAAGTCAAAGCCGACCAAGAAGGCCGTGCCAGCGGCAAACACAAAGGCGAGCGCGAAACCTGCGAAGAAGCAGGCCAAGGCTTCAGCGAAGCAGGTCAAGGCTCCGGCGAAGCAGGCCAAGGCCGCACCGAAGCGCACGAAGCCGGCTGCCAAAGCCGCGAAGAAGCCGACCAAAGCTCCCGCGAAGCCCACAAAGAAAGCCGCAAAAAAGCGCTAAGTCGCGCCGCGCGTCAGCGCGGGCACGCCGGCCCAGAATTGGCGCACCTCGGATAACTCTGTGGTGCGCCCAGCTGGCGGCAAAGCTGCGAGCAGGCGCGAGCCGTAACCTTTTTGGTGAACGCGCGGATCGAGCAGCGCGACGATACCCGCGTCGTCACGTGTGCGAATCAAGCGACCGAAGCCTTGCTTGAGGGTGATCGCGGCTGCCGGCACGTGCAAACGCATGAACGGATTCTCGCCCGCACGCTCCAGCTCCTGCGAGCGCGCTTGTACCACCGGATCACTCGGCACCAAGAACGGGATCTTCTCCAGCACTACCAAACGTAACGCTCGGCCCGGTACATCGACACCTTCCCAAAAGCTCATCGTGGCCACGAGCACCGCGTCGCCGGCGGCGCGAAAGGCGCTGATCAGCGCTGCTTTGGGCGCAGCTCCCTGCACGAAAATGCGGCGTCCCGGCATGCTACGGGACAAGATCGCGTGCAGCGCATGCATCGAGCGGAGGGACGTCGTCAGCACGAAGCAACCACCGCGCGTGATCTCGATCAGCTCCGCGATGCGCTTGCCTGCCGTCTCCGCAAACTCTGCGGCGCCCGGCGCTGGCAGATCCTTGGGAGTGTAGAGCAGCGCGTTGCGCGCGAAATCAAAAGGTGACTCGAGCAGCAACTCGGTCACCGGCACCGTCTCTCCGGCGAGCCCGATGCGCGATCGGAAGAAGGCAAACGGGCTGGCAGTGGGGTCGCTCTTCGACGGCGCGATGGACAGCGTCGCGCTTGTCAGAACCACCGAGGGCACGCTCTCGAAGATGCGCGCGCGAAACACGTGCGAGAGGTCGACCGGGGTCGAGCTCAACGCGGCTCCGTGACCGCTCATGTCGAACCAAGTAATGCGTCCGGGGGCGCCGGACACGATCGCCGCGAGCTCCTCGCGCAGCAGCTCAGCGCGGTTTTCGAGGACTTTCAGCGCTTCGATGGCCAGGGCCGCGGTGCGCGAGCGCGCTCCCGTGCCGATCGTCACTCGCCCGGAGGCCGCGTTCGCCGCCGAACCGACGGCCTCGAGCGCATTGTCGAGCGCGTGATAGCGATCTTGCAGCGGCCCAACCCAAGCGTCGCGTTCAATGGTGAAACGAGGATCATCGCCCCGACCACGCCGACCGAGCTCTGTCCAGAGCGCCTCGGCCGCAACCCGTGCGTTGGCTAGCGTCGGGGACTTCGACCCCGGCGCGAACAGCGGATCGCCCGAACCAGCGACAGTCATCGCTCGCTCTGCATCGCCGAGCAAGCGCTCTACACGCGCGCGCGATACCCGCATGCCGAAGAACGCCGTAGCGATGTCCTCGAGCTGATGCGCTTCGTCGAAGATCACAGCGTCATAGTCGGGGATGACGCGCGCTGGGTGCGGGCCGCGCAGCGCCAAATCAGCGAAAAACAAGTGGTGATTGACGACGACAAGCTGAGCCGCTTCCGCTTCGCGGCGCATGCGCGTCACGTAGCACTCGTTGAAGTAGGCGCAGCCGGCGCCGATGCGCGTATCGCTCGACGAGCTCACTTCGCGGCGCAGCGGGTCGTCTTCGCGCAGACCCGCGAGCTCAGCAAGATCACCCGACTCTGTCTCACCGAGCCAGTCGTCGAGCATGGCGAGCGAGCGCGCAAACTTCGGACGCGCGCTCTCTTCGCCGGCGCGAAACTCCGCCAAGCGCCGACGACAGACGTAGTTCGAGATGCCCTTCATGAGGGCCGCACGAACCGGCACGCCGAGGGCGCGCTCGATCAGCGGCAGATCTTTCCAGAAGATCTGCTCCTCCAGAGCGCGTGTGGCCGTCGAGACGATCACCTTCTTGCCGCTGAGCAGCGCCGGAACTAGGTATGCGAGGCTCTTGCCGGTCCCAGTGCCGGCCTCGCAGATCAGCACACGGTCAGAGCCGAGGGCGCTTTCGACGGCGCGCGCCATCTCGAGCTGAGCTGGGCGAGCCTCGTAAGCGGGCAGACTACGAGCCAGAGGCCCGTCGGGGCCCAGCAGCTCCGCGGCAGACGCCATTGGCGTGGGCGACTACCCGTCCTTCGGAGGTACGGTGCCGTCTTCGACGTCTGCGTACTTGAGTCCAACGATCTGGCCATCCGACTCGTCTTGGAGCCAGGCCACGGTCGCTCGACGCGGGGCGACGGATTCTTCGTCACCCACCACGACTTGGTATTCCATGCCCTGAATGAGCGGATCTTCGACCACCGCGCGGACTCCGCCACGGCTGACATTCAGCGCCCAACCGTTCGTTTCGAAGCCGGTGGACCGAACCAGCACGCGTTCGGACGACTCACGACGCGCGCCTCCGGCGTGGCGACGAGGCGCACGAATTTCGTGCTCAGGGTTGGAGGGTGGTGGCTTTTCGCGCGTCACGGTTAAAAACCAAGAGCAGACGGTAGCATGGCGGGGGCCGGAGGAGCACCGTGGGGCAACTTGCCGCCGGCCGTCGATCTTGACGCTTGGCAGGGGTTCCGCGTACGGTTCGTCCTCTGCGGAGCCCTTCCTAAGCGGATATGTCTGCATCAACCCCGAGTGAGCTGAAAAAACTCCTGCTCGCCGAAGGCTTCGAGGTCTATCGCACCTTAAGCGATCAGATCGTGCTTGCCGATCGCGTCCGCGACAACCTGATCATGGACAGCGGCGTGTCCGCTCGGATCGGCGATGAGCCCAAGGTCCGTTTCGTCGTTCGCGCGCAAGGCAGCGATTTCCCAGCTGATTCCGCGTTACAGATCCTCGAGCGCGCACGCCGTATGGCAAGCGAGGCGGTGACCCGCAGCTACCGCGAGGTCAGCGCTAACAGTGTGGAGGTTCGAGACCCCGGGGACAGCACGCAGACTCTGGACGTCTGGCATGAGGTCGCCTTCGAAAAGACACTGTCCAGCGACGCCGAGCTGATCAGCGAGCTGCGCTACGCGCTGTCGTTGGAAAAGACCGCCCCTCGTTAACTCGATACCCGCTCGGGTTTTTGGGGCGCCAACCCGAAAACGGCGCCCAATCGGCGCCGTCGCCGCGGATAGACCCACCGGGCCCAGCGTGGTATTTGCCGCGCCCTTCACGCGCAGGCCCCCCAGGTTCCAGGCGGCTTCGGAGCGAAAGTCATTAGACAATGTTGAGTATTTTCCGAGGTGGCGGAGTCGCCCAAGTGGTCGTCGGCGGCATCGCTTTTTCGATCATCCTGGTCTTCGCTTTAGAGTTCCGCGCTGGCCGCAACGGTCCGACTGCAAGCCTCAAAAAGGAATGCGCCATCGAGATCAAAGGCGCCTGTCTCGACCCCAAAGAATACTACGCGGCCTTTGGTCTGGTCGCGCGCGGCATTGACCCGCGCGGCGTCCGCCAACTGGGTCTGCACAAGAAGGTCGTCGACGGGTTGGTCGAACGAGAATTGCTCGTCGCTGAAGCCGAGCGGCTCGGGGTCAGCGCGAGCGAAGCCGACGTCGAAGCGGAGCTATTCAACGGTCGCGCACACGTTTCGCTACCGGCGCAAGACGCCGAGAAGCTCAGCTACCAGCTGGGAATGTGCCGCCGCTCCGAGGAAGGCTGCGAGGCCGGCACTGACACCATGGTGCGCGAGCTGCGTGTGAAGCGCACGGCGGAGGAATCGTTCGATTACGCGGTGTACGAGCGAGAAGTGCGCATTTTGGCCAATCGCGGGCCCAAAGAATTCAAGGAGATGCAGCAACGCGAGCTAGTCGCGGCCCGCATGCGAGACTTGATCCGCGAGCCCGTGCGCGTGTCGGAGACCGAGGGCTTTGCGATCTTTTCACAGCAGCGTACGACCGCGACGATTCGCAGCGTCGCATTGGCACGCGATTGGTTCGCCAAGTACGTGATCGACCTGAGCGACGCCGCCGTCAGCAAGTGGGCGACGGACAACAAAGCCGCTGTCGACGCCGCGTGGGAGACCGACAAGGCGAGCTTTACCGCGGGCTGCACCCCGACGCGCGAGATCCTGCTCGAGATCGGCCCGGGCGCGAACGACGACGACCGCGCGGAAGCCAGGAAGAAGCTCGATAGCGCACGCCAACGCGTGAGCGGCGGCGAGTCCTTCGCCAGCGTGGCCCGCTCGGTCAGCGAAGGTCAGACCGCAAACGTGGGCGGAGAGCTCGGTTGCGTGGGCGCAAGCTACGGCGTTGGCAACGAAGAGGTGAGCAAGGCTGCCGCGGCCCTGAAACCCGGCGAATTGTCGCAGATCGTCGAAACGCCGCGCGGGATTCACCTGCTACAAGTCGACGCAAAGCTCGACGCCAGCAATCTCGAAGCGTCGGGCAAGCGCTACGTCGCGCGTAAGCTGTACGTACGCGCGACCGCGGACGCGCAGGTCAAGAGCTTCGGCGAAGAGCTGATCAAGCGCGCGAAGGCTGGCGCCAAGCTGGAGGACGCGCTCGACGCGCAACTGGCTCTCGTGGCGCCCGCCCCCTCGAAGAAGGCGGGCGAAGACAAAGCGCCCAGCGTGCCAGCGCTCGCTGCCAAGGATCGCCCGAAGGTCGACATCTCGGCTTCCTTCAATCTGTCCGGCAATCCGCTACCGCAGTTGACGCCCAAAGAGCCGCTCGCAGCCCACGCCTTCGAACTGAAGAACCCGGGCGACCTGTGGCAGACGCCGATCGAAACCACGGACGGCTCGGTCGTGATTCAGCTCAAAGAGAAGAACGCCGCATCGCGTGAAGAGTTCGACAAGAACAAAGCTGCGATCCTCGGCCCGTTGACGCGAAACAAGGCCGATGAGGCCCTTTCGTACTACGTGAGCGAGCTGCGCAAGAAAGTGGGCGACAAGCTGAAGATCGACCCGCGCTTCACCGAAGAGCCGAAGTCGTCCCGGAACGACGACGAGTGACCGCAAGCACGGCCCACGCGCCACTGGTCCGCGTCGAGACCAAACTTCCGAGCTCCCTGCGCGTTAGCGCCGTGCGCATGCCGCATGTACGGCGTAGCGTGATCGACGTGCACACGCGCATTGGCTCGCGCTTCGAGAGCAGCGCGCACAACGGCATCAGTCATTTCCTGGAGCACATGCTGCACCGAGGAACCGCACGCTACCCTTCAGCTCACTCGCTGGCGTTGGCCTTCGAAGCTTTGGGCGGAGCGCTCTCGGCGATGACGTACGTCGATCACGGCGCGCTGAGCCTATCTGCGCCGCCGGAGAACCTGTCCGAGCTGCTGCAAATCTTGGCTGAGGTTCTGCTGCAGCCGATCTTCTCAGGGCTGGATGTCGAGAAGGGCATCGTCCGCGAAGAGATTTTGGAGAGCCTGGACGAAGACGGGCGCTCGGTGGACGCCGACCATTTGCTGCGATCGCTGGCATTTCCGGGTCATCCGCTTGGGTTTCCGATCACCGGCTCGTTGCAAACACTGGACAGCTTCGACATCCCGCTCTTGCACGAGCACCATTCGGCTCGCTATGTGGCGGAAGGCAGCGTCGTGACCGTCGCTGGGCCGCTCGATCCCGACGCGATCATCCAGGAAGTCGAACGAGCGTTCGGCAAGTTGCCGAACGGACGTGAGCCGATCGCAGAGGCACCTGCGCCACAGACCGGCCTTTGCTTCTCGCACATCAAGTACACCGGTAGCCAAGCAGCGGTGCGCGTCGGTTTTCGCGCACCGGGCGAGCACGATCCGGACGAGCCAGCCACCGAGCTACTGCTACGCGTACTCGACGACGGCATGGCGACCCGCCTATACGAGCGCCTGTGTGACGAGCGAGGCCTTTGCTACGACGTCTCGGCCAGCTACGAAGCTTACGCAGACGCCGGTCTGTTCGACATCGCTGCCGACGCCGCGCCGGAGCGCGCGGAAGAAGTTCTGAGCGAAATCTTCGGCGTACTGCGCGCCCTACGCGACCAGGGCCCCAGCCAAAGCGAGCTGGATAAAGCCAAAAGGCGCTTCGCCTGGCAGCTCGCAGAGCAGGACGACGATCCCGCCGCGCTGAGCAGCTTCTACGGCCTCGGCGAGCTGACCGGCGTCGCTCGCACGCCAGTCGAACGCCTCGCGCTGCTCGACGGAACCTCGCGCGAAGACGTGCAGCGCGCCGCCGCACGTCTGTTCTCGCGTGACGCCCTGAACGTACTCGTCGTCGGGCCCCTGGGCGCCAAGGTTCGGGATCGGCTCGAGCGAGCTAGCCGCGCGTTTTAGCGCCGACGCAGCGCGGGTTTTGCGTCCGTACGGTCGTCCCGAACCAACGCTTCAGCAACGCGGATCACGCGGCGCTTCGTGGCCGCGCT